>JBILKS010000112.1:0-5079 GCA_044376595.1 Ilumatobacteraceae bacterium
GGCGCGTGTACGACGCCTTGGTCACGGGGACTCGTGATTACGTGCGAAAGAACGGCTTCACCGATGTGGTGATCGGACTGTCGGGAGGCATCGATTCAGCGCTGGTGGCGGCAATCGCCGTCGATGCATTGGGGAACACACACGTGCACGGGGTGTCGATGCCGTCGCGCTATTCCAGCGAGGGTTCCAAGACCGACGCGGCTGCACTGGCTGCGAATCTCGGTGTCGAGATGCAGACGATCGCCATCGAGCCGGCATTCGCCGCGTATCTCGAGATGCTCACTCCGGCGTTCGCCGGCAAGCCGGCGGATCTCACGGAGGAGAATCTGCAGAGTCGTGTGCGCGGCACGGTGATGATGGGGCTCTCCAACAAGCACGGGTGGATGGTTCTCACCACGGGCAACAAGAGCGAGATGGCAGTGGGGTACTTCACCCTCTACGGCGACTCTGTCGGCGGCTATGCGGTGATCAAGGACGTGTTGAAGACAACCGTGTTCGAGTTGTGCGAACACGTGAATGCACGAGCCGGCCGCGAAGTCATTCCGCGAGCCATCATCACCAAACCTCCGTCGGCAGAGCTTCGACCCGATCAACGTGACGATCAATCGCTCCCCGCCTACGAGGTGCTCGACCCGATTCTCGAGTTGTACGTCGAGCAGGACCTCACGGCCAGCGACATCATCGGCCTCGGACACGATGCGGATCTCGTTCGCCGCATCGCGCGTCTGGTGGATCTGAACGAATACAAACGTCGTCAGTGTCCGCCGGGTGTGCGGGTGAGCACCAAAGCTTTTGGCAAGGATCGGCGACTGCCGATCACCAATCGCTACAGCGGCTGATCACGATGCGCTCTCGCTCGTGACACGAGCGTGAACGAGAATCAGGGCCACTGTTCCCGCGGCCAGCAATGCGGTGCCCATCGCCGCGGGGGGAATGCCGTGGCGGTCGTACAACTGTGTGGCTCCGATGGAAACACAGGCACGCCCCAATGTTCCCGCGCCGATGAGCAGACCCATGCCGCGTCCGCGCCTGCCCGGCACGAGCTGGGCGCCGATCGGCAACAGGCTCACGATGCCGAACTCGAAGCCGAGGATGACGATGGCGAGACCGATCACGCCCGTGGCCAGTCGATCCCCCAACACCACGATCAACATGGCCGCGGGAATCATGAGCCCGGCTCCGAGTGCGACGCTGCGTTGCTTGCCGAATGAGTCGGTGTAGCGAGAGCTCGACACCGACGCGGCGAGTTCCACGGCACCAAGGATGAAGCCAACAAGAGCGATGTTGGCTTCGGTGTAGCCGAACGTGTCTTCGAGCCAGGGGCCGAAAGTGACGAAGATGCACTGACTCGCTCCCATCAATGTGAAGCAGGAAGCAATGGCGTACCAACTGCCATGGCGCAGGACGCCGTGTTCGAGGTCGATCTCGAGGTCGTCGGCGTGTTGGTGGACTGCGTCGTCGGCGTGCGGGAGTCGGGCGCTCACCAGGAAGGCGAGCACGATCACCGTCGCAGCGGCGAGCACGTAGGCATAGCGCCAATCGGTGGCCGCGGTGACGAGACCCATCACGCTCACACCGATCAAGAGCCCGAGAGCCCAGGAAATTTCGGTGAACCCCACCACCGCGCTGCGTCGATTCCACGGAACGTGATCGGCAACCCATGCGCCCAGCGAGACGTCAAAGGCAACCTTGGATGCACCGAGAAGAACGATGCCAACGGTGAACATCACGATGTTCACCGAGCCCGCCGCAATCAACGCTCCGAGTCCCACGCCACCCAGGCCGAGACGCATCGCCTGACGTCGTGTCATGGCGTCGACTTTGTGGCCAATGATGGGCGAGGCCAGCCCAGTGAGCTCTGACACAGTGAGTGCCACACCCAACTCGGCGATCGAGATGTCGAATCCACGCGCGATGGTGGCGAGGAACGGTGGTGCGAAGCGATAACACGAGTTGGCGGCAGTGCGTGCGACCGTGAGCAGAGTGACGTGCTCGCGCACGACGGGTGAATAGGAATCGTCGAATCGGCTCATGTCGCGAACTACAGGGTTTTCGATTCGGTGGTGTTGCGCAGCACGTTGACCGACTCGCGAACAGAGAGTGTTCCGACAGCGGGCCCGGAAACGGTGAGGGTGAACCAACATCCTTCGAGGTTGCGGTGATTGCGTTGATCCGGCTCGCCCAGTCGTCGCCGCAACACTCGGATCACTCCGCTGTGGGTGACGACGAGACCGGTGGACACCGAATGCCGTGTGGCAATGTCGAGCAACGTGCCAGTGACACGCGCAAAGACGTCGTCGTCAGCCTCGTAGCCGGCGGGTTTCATGTCGTTTTCCAGAAACCCGGGGAACTGTCGGGAGATTTGCTTGCGTGTGAGGCCCTGCCACGGGCCGACGTGGATTTCTCGCAGGCCGGGATGCGGGGCGAGCACGCTCAGCCCCAGCTGCTCGGCGATGATCTCGGCGGTGTCACGGGAACGACTGAGATCGCTGCAGGCGACGATGTCGAATGTTCCCAACTTCCGTGCGGCGGCCGCGGCCTGTTTGCGACCCTCGGCCGTGAGGGGAGAGTCTGCGTGGCCCTGCATGCGACCCTTGGCGTTCCACTCGGATTGCCCGTGGCGCACGAGCAGGAAGTGGACCACGGATTCCTCTGACACGGGGTCAGGCTATTGGCTGGCGCAAATAGGATGGCCCATATGGCAACGTTGCGTCTCTTTGCCGCCGCCCGTGAGGCCGCCGGGCGGGGCAGTGACACCTTTGATGCGGGAACCGTGGGCGAACTCCTCGAGGCAGCGAGTTCGAAATACGGTCCGAACTTCGTGCGCGTGCTCGCTTCGTGCCGCGTGTGGTGCAACGGTGACGAAACCGATCCCACCAGAGCCATCACCGCCAGCGACGAGATCGCCGTCCTTCCTCCGGTTTCCGGTGGGATCTAGAGTACGACCATCTCCGAAGCACGCGCCTCCTTGCCTGATCCGACATCGCTGTCGTTGAGCGATCTCCGCTCGTTGCGCACCAGTCTGCAGAACGAAGAGGACGCGGTGTCGTTCGTGCGTCGTGTCGCGCAGGGCAGACTCGACGTGGTGCACGAAGAACAGCGCCAGCGTGGCACCGGTGGTCATGCAGCCAATGAGCCCCAACAGATGGCCGCTGTGTTTGGTCAACAGCAAGGTGGTGGTTCGGCGCGTCCACCCCGAGACACGGAGATTCCGGCCGACCATGCTCGCGTTGCCGACCTGACCGAACTCTGCGATCGACTGCACTTCGGCGACTACAAGGAACTCACCGACGAGGAACTTGCCGTTCTCGAATCGGGTCTGGCGGCTTTCGAAGCCGCGCAGTCGGCCGACCGCCGGGCTCTTTTCGCCCACATCGATGCCCTGTCGAGTGAGTTGGTGAATCGCTACAAGAGTGGTGGTGCCAGCGTCGACTCCTTGCTGGGTTGACGCAAGGTCTGTGTCGAACCGACCGAAGTACACGGTTCCGGTGAAATGCCGGAAAAATTCGGCATTTGGAAATGTCGATACGAGTAGCCATTCGGTTCTTCGCTGACTAGACACAAGTGGGTCATGGACAAGCGACTGGCCGAACTCGGGGATTTCATCCGTCAACGCCGTGAGTTGGCGCAGCAGTCGATCCGTGATCTGTCGCGCATCGCAGGCGTCTCCAACCCTTATCTCTCGCAGATCGAACGGGGTTTGCGCAAGCCATCGGCGGAGATTCTCCAGCAGATCGCCCGGGCTCTTCACGTGTCGGCCGAGACGTTGTACATCCGAGCGGGCATTCTCGACGGCGACAGCGAGTCTGCGGCAACGGTCGACCAGACACCGTCGGTGGAAGAGGCCGTGCTCTGCGATCCCCACCTGACACAAGAGCAGAAGAACACGCTGCTCAGTGTCTATCGGACATATGTGAATCCAACGGTAGGTTGAGCCCCAGATGAAGCGCGTTGCCGTTCTTTCGATGCACACTTCTCCCCTGGCCCAGCCCGGTGTGGGTGACGGCGGAGGCATGAACGTGTACGTCCGCGAACTCGTCTCTGCACTGGCCCACGCGGGTTTGGACTGCACCACCTACACACGTGCGTGGCAGGAGGGCCTTCCCGAGGTGGTCAATGTCGAACCGAACCACAGGGTCGTTCACATTCCGGCCGGGGGCTTCGATCTTCCGAAGAACCAACTCATCGACGTCGTCGACCAGTTCACCGACGGAGTTGCCGATCACATCACCGCTTCGGGCGGAGTCGACGTTCTGCATGCCAACTACTGGCTGTCGGGACTTGTCGGACATCAGTTGAAGCATCGTTTGAATCTTCCGCTCGTCACCACGTTCCACACCTTGGCCCGCGTCAAGGCACAGGGCGGCGACCCGGAGTCGCACGCACGCGAAGAAGCCGAGGCGTCGATCATCGGTTGCGCCGATGCCATCTGTGTGTCGTGCACGGAAGAAGATCGTCAGTTCCGCAGTCTCTATGGCACTCCGCCGGGCACGCTCGAAATCGTGGCGCCCGGTGTCGAGCACGCGTTCTTCGCCCCGGGCGACAAGCGTGGTGCGCGCCATGCGTTGGGACTCGACAAAACCGCTCCTTTGTTGCTGTTCGTCGGTCGCATTCAGCCGCTGAAGGGTCTCGATGTCGCCATCGAGGCGCTTGCCCGGTTGCACGACACCAATGCCCGCCTCCTCGTGGTGGGTGGCGCCAGTGGCACCGAAGGCAACGAAGAGGTCAGCCGCATCAACCAACTCGTTGACGACCTTGGTGTTGCAGATCGGGTGACGTTCGTGGAACCTCAGCCACACCACATGCTGTCCACCTACTACCGGGCAGCCGACATCGTGGTCGTACCGTCGCGCAGCGAAAGCTTCGGGCTGGTGGCACTCGAGGCCGCAGCTTGCGGTATCCCCGTTGTGGCGAGCGGCGTGGGTGGTTTGCTCACCATCGTGCACCACGGTTCCACGGGTTACCTGGTGGCCGAGCGCAAGGCCGAACACTTCGCCGACTACATCAATCAGTTGATCGAGCATCCCATGGATGCAGCTGCAATGGGCGAGCGTGCGGCCGACATGGCGCGCCGCTACA
>JBILKS010000114.1:0-5025 GCA_044376595.1 Ilumatobacteraceae bacterium
TGATGCGCTCGACATAGTCGATGGAGATACGGGCGCGCTCTTCACCTCCGAAGTCGGTTTCGATGACATCAGTGGACCGTACGAAACCGTCGACCTCTTGGAATACCTCGGCGAAGAGCGTGTCGAAGGTCTTGTTGAGGGTGTCGGTGAAGATGGTGGCGCCTGCCAGGAACGAAGTTCCCAGAATCACTGCCAATGAGGTGAGAAAGAGCCGTGCCTTGCGTGAAATCACGCTCTTGAACGCGAGTCGCAGCACGCTTATTCTCCGAAGCGCTTCATGCGATCCAGCACCTTTTCCGGCGTGGGATCGAGCATCTCGTCGACCACCTTGCCGTCGGCCAGGAAGATGATGCGATCGGCGATGCTGGCGGCAACCGGGTCATGGGTGACCATCACGATTGTCTGTCCGAGTTCGTCGACAGCCTTACGCATGAAGTCGAGAATCTGATGGCCGGTCTTGCTGTCGAGATTGCCGGTGGGTTCGTCGGCGAAGATGATGTGCGGCTCGTTGGCAAGGGCACGGGCCACTGCAACGCGCTGCTGTTGTCCACCCGACAGTTCGCTGGGGCGGTGCTTCAGACGATCACCCAGACCGACCGTGGCCACCACCTTGTCAACCCATGACGTGTTGGGTTTCTTGCCTCCGAGGGCGAGCGGCAGGGTGATGTTTTCGTACGCGGTCAACGTGGGCACCAAGTTGAAGCTCTGGAAAATGAAACCCACCTGGTCGCGGCGCAGGATGGTGAGTTCCTTGTCGCTGAGCGTGGACAGATCCGTACCTGCGATCAGCACGCTGCCGGAGGTGAGCTCGTCGAGGCCCGCCACACAGTGCATGAGCGTGGACTTGCCCGATCCGCTGGGTCCCATGATGGCGGTGAATTCGCCGTCGTTGAACTGCACCGTCACGTCGTCGAGGGCTCGTACCTCGCTGTCGCCTTTGCCGTAGATCTTCGATGCGTGGACAGCGGCTGCGGCCGCCGTCAGTGTGGGGGTCTCGGAAGTCACTAGGCTTTTCTAGTGGGTGAAGAGCAGACTGGCAACACAAGCGCCAAAGGCAATGGAAGTAAGCACGGCGACATGACGTCACAAGAGTCGAGTCCATCGTGGGTGTCGGCCATTGCTGCTGCAAACGTTGCCGATCTGCAAACTCATCTGGCTCCGTTCCTGGCGGATCTGCGCACCAAGGCCACAGCCGCGTGTCCGGGCCGCACGGCTGCCCTCATAGTGTCGTGCACGCGAAAGTTGCTGAGTTTGCCAACCCAAAACCCACTACCTGCAGATCTCACCGACGCCGAACGCATGGTTGTGGATATGGCAGAGCAATTTGTCCTCGATGTCCACAGCGTGAGCGACGAGCAGTTCGCGGGATTGCGTGCCCACTACCAGACCCCCGAGATCCTGGCCATGCTGTTCGAAATGGCCCTGAACGACGGCATCAACAAACTCGAGAAAGTGTCCCTTGCCGGTCACGGCTGACACAACGGATCGGAGAAACGCACCATGTCCACCACACCACGACTCGATCCTGTCGATCCGAACGCGCGATCCGTATTCGGATCGATTCTCGGTCACCAACCCGAGCTCGCTGCGGCCTTCTTTTCGCTCTACGGAGAGTTCTGGAATCGTGGTGTTCTTGATCACGCCACCAAGGAAACTGCACGCATCAGGAACGCCCGCATCACCGACTGCGGTTATTGACGCAATGTCCGCTTCACGGTCGTGGAGCAACGCAACCTGACAGAAGAGGAAGTCGACAAGATCGACGACAGCTTCGAAGAAGCTGATCTTCCCGAACGTTCGAAGTTGGCACTGGCGTACGCCGACGCGTTCCTCGGAGCACAAGGTGCACCTGATTCCGATGTCACGCAACGCATCCGCGAAGAGTTCGCGCCCGAGCAGATTGCCGAGTTGGGTATCGGTCTTGCCCTCTTCCATGGATTCAGCAAGTTGTTGATCGTCACCGGATGCGAACCCGAAGAGATGGAACGCACCGTGATGAGTGCGCCCGGCTCTGGCAACTGAGCCCTGCTGGGTCACCAGCCGTCGAGATGTACCACTTCCGAAACGGGCTTGCGTGACACGGGCCCCGTGGGGCCGTCGGGATAACCGAGCGGAATGGTGGTGCCGATGTAGATGTCGTCGGGAATGCCGAGCAACGTACGCAGTTGCGGCTCGACCATGCCGTGGAGTGTGGTGAATGCCGCACCCAAGCCGAGTGCGCGGGCTGCAACCACGAGGTTCTGACTGGCTGCATACATGGCCGAGTACATGAACGTCTCGCGCGGTTCGGGTTGCGGGTACACGTTGCGACCGCACACGAAGATGACGACGGGGAAGTTGCCCATGTTCTCGCCGAGGTTCTTCGCTCCGGCAAGTGTTCGACGATCGGTGGGATTTCCCGGGTCGGGCATCTTCGATACGCGCGCGGCGAAAGGTTTGAACAGGTCGCCAATGCGGGTCTTCACTTCGGGGTCGGTGACCACGATGAAGTCCCATCCTTGGGTGTTGTTCGGGCTGCTGGCCCGTGTGGCGGCCCACAACACTTTGTCGATGAGTTCCTGTGGAACCGGGTCGGGCTTGAAGAAGCGCATTGCGCGGGCGGTACCCATTGCATCGAAGACGTCCATGGGCTCTATCGTGCCAAATCGGAGGACCCTTGTATGACACATACCGAGCAACGCTTTCCCACGGGTCTCATCGTCGGACGTTTCCACCCACCCCATCTCGGGCATTCCTGGTTCATCGAGAGCGCCGCACGGCGTTGTGACTCGCTGGTGGTGTTCGTCAACACTCGTGAGGGAGAAACCGTTCCCGGGCACCTGCGTGCCGAGTGGTTGGCGGATCTGCATCCTCGGGTCACGGTCCGAGAGGTGGCCCACAACCTGCAGACCGACTGGAACGACGAAGCGCTGTGGGCACAGTGGATTTCACTCTTTCGTTCCCAATGGCCGCTCGGCACCGGCCCCCATGTGGTGTTCTCGTCGGACTCGTACGTTGACGAACTCGCGCGGCGTCTCGACGCCGAAGCGGTTGTCGTCGACGAGCAACGTGTGAATGTTCCGATCAGCGCCACCCAGATACGCAACAACCCACTCGCGCACCTGGATCAGCTTGCGCCAAAGGTGCGGGAGTGGGTCGAAACGAACTACTCGTTGTTCGGGTGAGTGTTTCTCGTTGGGCTATTTCTTGTTGGGCTGCGGAAGAACACGCAGGTACGGCTTGATGGTCTTCCATCCGCCGGGGAACAGCGTCTTTGCTTCGTCGTCCGACACGGCGGCGCCGATGATGACATCGTCACCGTCTTTCCAGTTTGCCGGCGTGGCCACCTTGTAGTTGGCGGTCAACTGCAGCGAGTCGATCACACGCAACACTTCGTCGAAGTTGCGACCGGTCGAAGCGGGGTAAGTGATGATCAACTTCACCTTCTTGTCGGCACCGATCACGAACACCGAGCGCACCGTCATGGTGTCGCTGGCGTTGGGGTGGATCATGTCGTAGAGGTCGCTGACCTTGCGGTCGGGGTCGCCGATCATCGGGAAGTTCACGGGGGTGCCCTGTGTTTCGCCGATGTCGCCTTCCCACTTCACGTGCGACTCGACCGGGTCGACGGACAAGCCAATGACTTTGACATTGCGCTTGTCGAACTCGGGCTTGATCTTTGCCACGTAGCCCAACTCGGTGGTGCACACCGGTGTGAAGTCTTTCGGGTGGGAGAACAAGACGCCCCATGAATCGCCCAACCACTGGTGGAAGGAGATGGTTCCTTGGGTTGTGTCTGCTGTGAAATCGGGTGCGGTGTCGCCAAGTCGTAGTGCCATGCCGGCAGGTTACCCACACTGCCCCTAATCCCGACAACTTTTGTCGGGATTTGCTCACAGCCTTTCGGATGTGTCGAACAGCGCCAAGCGGGCCACGCCCGAGATCAATGACTCCACGGTCTGCCCGGGAGGGAGCTTGCGCAGCAACGGTCCGTCGAGCAACAACGTGGCGAAACCGTGAGCCTGGGACCACAGCGCAACGGCCCAGGTGAAGGCGTCGTCTTGCGAGATGTCGCTGGGGGCCAGGCGTCGCACCAGTTGCATGAGTGCACCGAAGGCTCGCTCGGCGGCTACACGTGAACCCACGTATTCATCAACCGCGCACAACTCCGGCCGGAACATGATGCGGAAGTGCCCCGGGTACTCGCGGGCCATGTTGATGTAGGCCGTGAAACATGCTTCTGACGGGTCGCCTGCTTCGGTGAGAGCCACATGGAAGGCATCAGCCAGGGTGTTGAAGCCCTCTTCGGCGATGCTGGCCAGGATCGAGGCGCGATCAGCAAAGTAGTGGTAGGGCGCCTGATGGCTGACACCGGCCCGTCGAGCCACTTCGCGCATCGAGAGCGCACCAACTCCCTCGCGTTCCACGATGTCGACCGCGGCACGAAGCACCGTCTCGCGCAGATGTGCATCACGCTGTCCGGGGCCCATGGAGACGAAGATAGAAGTGGGACTTGACATTGTCAAGTCATTGTTAGACACTGTCAAGTATGACCGTACCTCTCAGTGCCCCCGTCGACCCGGCCGTCTATGCCCGACGCTGGTCGATTCTCATCGTCTTGTGCCTTTCGCTCTTCTTGGTGGTGGTCGACAACCTCATCGTCAATGTGGCCATTCCCACGCTGTCGCGCGAACTGAACGCCGGCACGTCGTCGCTCCAGTGGATCGTGGACTCGTACAGCTTGGTCTTTGCCGGGCTCTTGCTGGCTGCAGGTGGTCTTGGCGATCGCTTCGGGCGCAAGGGCGCGTTGCAGATCGGACTCGTGCTGTTCGCCGTGTGCTCTGCCTTTGCGGCATTTTCCGACACCACGGGCGAACTCATCTTCTGGCGCGGTGCCATGGGTATCGGGGCGGCACTCGTGTTCCCCGCAACGCTTGCAATCATCACCAACGTCTTCACCGACCCGGTGGAGCGTGCCAAGGCGATCGGTGTGTGGTCCGCGGTGTCGGGAGCCGCGGTTGCGTTCGGGCCGGTGATGGGTGGATT
>JBILKS010000115.1:0-5018 GCA_044376595.1 Ilumatobacteraceae bacterium
CACCCAGGCAAGACCCGCATCGAAGCGCGCCCCGCGAAACGCGATGTTGTCCATTGTCTGCGGGTCGTGATCCGCGAGAAAAGCATCGAGGGCAGCGTCCACCTGGTCGAGTTGGCTGTCAGAGCGGAGAATCGCAATCGTCATGGTGTTCACCTTAGGTGGGGAGTCGTAACGGATTCGCTGGGACTATGCTGAGTGAAGCATTTTCAATGAGTAGTGGGGCATGGGGCGAAACTCGCTGATTATTCATCATCTGCGTCGGTGCGCGGGAGCGGTGTGCCTTGTGCTGTCCGTCGCTGTGTTTGGGGTGGTCCCCATCGACACGATGCTGATGCGACTGGTCGATTCCGTGATTCCGATACAGCCTGCAAGTGCGGCGCCGGCTTCGTACATGGAGCCGTACGTCTGGGGCGGGAAGGTGATCTCGTCTTTGCCCTATGCCCAATACGGCGCGCCAACCGTTGGCTCTGCGCCACTGTCCACAACCTCACCTGCAGGTGGAGGAACCATCGGTGCGACGGTCGACGATGCGGGGCCCTTGTCGAAGTTGCGGCAGCTCACCGCCTTCAACGGAGGCACCGTGAGATTTTTTGCCGAGGGGGGCAGTGGTCGTACGATCGCGCACACTTTGGCTGCAGTGACCAATGCAGCCGGGGCCGACGAAGTGTGGGGTTGGGGAAACAACACGTACGGCCAGTTGGGTCGAGGTGACACCGTTGGCACGGCCTTGCCGGTGAAAGCATCGTGGACTCCGCTTGCGGGCGAAGCGATCGTGGAGCTGGCAGTGGGAGAGCGCCACAGCATGATGCTGACGTTGCAGGGATCCACCCGACGTGTCTATGCGTGGGGGAGCAACCAGTTCGGGCAAACGGGGATCAGCGGACTCGCAGTCACCACTGCATCGAAGCAGACGGTTCCACAGTTGGTGTCGACATTGACCTCGCCCGGAGTCGTGTCGATTGCGGCAGGGCAATATCACAGTCTCGCTGCCGACAGCACGGGTGGAGTGTGGGTGTGGGGCCGCGACGGCGAAACATACGGGAATCTCGGCACATCGGGTGGCGTGAGTCGTGTGGTGCCCCACTTGTTGACCGATTCCGCCATGGGCCAACGCAGTGCCAGTGCGGTCAGTTACTCGATCACCAACAATCTGGTGACGGTGAACACCGGATCAAATCACTATTTCGAACTGGGCGAGACCGCGTCGGTCGGGATCGGTGTCACGTTGTTGGACGGCTCCAAGACGCTCAGCAAGGTCACATCCACGAGTTTCTCCTACACGGCACAACCAGACGTGGCGCTCGGTGCGGCCACGGGCGCAACGGTGTCGTACACCAATGGCACTGCAGCGGTCACGAACAAAGCGGTCTCCAGCAACGTGGCAACTCTCACGGTGGGATCCGGACACAACTTCAAGGTGGGCAACGTGGTCACGGTGAACATCGGTGACACCGCGTTCGACGGGCAACGCACGTTGACCGGTGTCGGAACCTCCACGATTGTCTTTCGTTCGCAAGACGACGTGGCCGAGACTGCCGTGTCTTCGGCTACGGCTACGTACTCACCCTCGTCGGCGAACGTGACCACCAAGGCCTTGGTGGGCAGTACGAGTGCAAGTACCGCGACGCTGACAGTTGGCGCCGGGCACAACTTCCGAATCGGCAACGTGGTCACGGTGAACATCGGCGACCCGGCTTTCGACGGAAACAAGACACTCACTGCGGTCAATACCTCCACGGGCACCATCTCGTACACCGCTCAAGACACGGTGGGCAGCACGCCATTGTCGCCCAGCGGATCCGTCACAGTGCTGTCTCCCACCCAGGCCATTGTCACCAACCGGGTCCTCGCCGCGCCCACCGCGCCTACGGCCTACGCCCGACTCACGGTGCCCACCAATCACAACTTCAAGGTTGGCAACATTGTCGACATCGACATCACCGGCTCCGACGACGCCGCTTTTGACGGGCGGGTCACCATCACCGCGGTGGGAGCAACATTCATCGACTACGCGCGGGCTGGTGCCAGCGCCGTCGTCACGGGTGCCACCACCGGCACGGTCACGCTCGTGAATGCGGCACTCTCCGCTTCTGCATATTCCGTGAGCGGCACCAACGTGGCAACGATCGATGTTGGTGCACTCCACGGATTGGCGGTGGGGAACAGCATCGATGTCAGTGGCATCGCCGCGAACATCGACGGTGTCAAGACCATCACTGCGGCACCCGTTGGGGGAACCACCGTGAGCTTCCAGGCGCAATCATCGGTCTCGTCGGGTGCGGCATCGGGCACCGTGGCGTTCACCACACCGAGTTTTTCGGTCAGCAAGAAGCAGATAGTGGGTTCCACCAATCTGGCGTATCTCACGCTCGGTGCACACGACGTGCGCGTGGGGAACACCATCGTGGTGTCCGGTGTCGATGCATTGCTCGACGGTGTGAAGTCGGTGTCGAGCTACGACACCAATCGAGTCGTCTACCGCGCGCGGGACAACATCGATTCGGTGGCCGCCTCGGGAACTGCTGCGATGGCGTCGCCCACGCTGAACGTGACTCACAGGCAGATCGCGGGAAACTATGCATACCTCACGCTCGGCGCGAGCCATGGGCTGATCAAGGGAAACACCATCAACATTGCCGGGCTCGGTGGCAACTTCGATGGCAACAAAACCGTCTACAGCGTCGACGCGACGCGCATCTCCTACGTCGCCCAAGAGAACGTCACGCTGACCACTCTGTCGCCAGTCGGAACGGCATCAATCATCTCGTGTTCGGGGAGTTGTCCGACGGTGCCCGCGGGTGTCGTTGAAGTTGCGGCAGGTCACGGTTTTTCGATGGCAAGAACGGCCACACAAGTGTTCACGTGGGGCTTCGGCGGCACCAACTGGTACAGCCGGCTGGGCCGCAGCAACAAAACCGTCACCACGCCGTCGGCAGTCACGCTTCCCGGCACCTGCAACTCGCCGTCGGCCATTACGGCAGGTCCGTTCAACGGAGCGGTCACGTGTGCGAACAACACAATTGCCACATGGGGATACAACGGGTACGGGAACCTCGGCACCAACGTGTCTGCCAGCACCGAGGTGGCTGCGCCAGCCGCTGTGGCGTGGGCGGCGGGGAGCATCACGTTCGGTGCCGGCGAGAACATCGCGCGAGTTGCCATGAACAACTACGGCGGTCTCGCCCTGACATCGACGGGGCGTTTGTTCTCGTGGGGGCGCAACTACTACCGGTTGTTGGGTACGAACAGCACCTACAGCGCCCAGAACTTGTCGCGTGTGCCGGTGGCGGCAGCGCGAATCGTGCCAACCGGTGGTGCCACCGTCGAAGAAATCCACAGCAACATGCACAGCTCGCTCGTCCTCGACAGCGCCGGCATCGTGTGGAGTTGGGGTCATGCGGGTTCCGGCCTCTTGGGCCGGGGTGCGTACGGTCCGGTCGGCGCCGACGGATCGCGCTTCTACAGGCTTGGTGTCCCGTCAACAGCTCGCATTTCTCGGATCGACACCACGTATTTCGGCACGGTCATTGTCATGTCCGACGAATCGATGTGGACGCTCGGATCCAACGGTGGCGCCAAGACCACCTATTTCAACGGTGATGGCACAACGGGGTCCACGTTCCTGCCTGCGCGAATCGACTTGCCGTACGGATTCGACACGTCGCTGTCGTCGGCAACAACCAGGCAACTCAGCTGTTCTTCGTACCATTGCCTCGTTGCCACCAGCAACGGAAGCATCTATGGATGGGGCGACGGTGCCGGCTATCAGTTGGTGCTCAACTCTGTCTCCGACAGAAGCACGCCCACATTGATCAAGTCGGGTCTGACCAATCCGCGTGTGGCGGCCGGACATTCCTACAGCCTGTATGTCGACATTGGGGCGTCGGGCACCGGCGGCACTGTTTATGCATGGGGAAGCAACACATCGCGCAGGGCGATACCACAGGCGGCGACGGCGACACTCACGGCGTTTACCGCAGTTCAAGACACCTTGGCCAGCACCACGCCCTCCGACGTCGTGGCCATTTCCGCGGGCACGTTCCATTCGGTTGCCTTGCGTGCCAACGGCACGCTGATGGTGTGGGGTTCCAACTCCTACGGGCAGTTGGGGCGCGGTGACCTGACAGCTGTATCCATCGCCAAGCCTTCGCTCCCCGGGGGCAAGGTCGCCGCAAGCATTCATGCCGCGGCGAATCACACCCTCGTGCTGGCCACCGACGGAACTCTGGTGGGCTGGGGTTACAACGCCACTGGTGTGTTGGGGAGTGGAACCATTGCAACTTTGACGTCGCCCACCAACGTGGCCACGGGCCATCGTTTCCGCTCCATCGACACGATGGGTGTGAGCACCACCAAGCAGATGCACACTGCGGTGGGTCTCACCACATCCGGTGCGGTGATGACATGGGGAGCCAATACGTACGGTCAGTTGGGGCGCCTCGACCGTCCCGCGGCGAGTTCGGGTGTGAACTTCTACAGCGCGGTTCCGGTGGCGGCCCAGACATCCGATGCAACCGAGATCTCCGGTGTTGATGCCGTGATGACAGGAGGGTGGTGGAGTGGCGCCTACCAGCGGGTGTCTCCCGAACTCACACCCAGCGCTCCTCTCGGTGTCGCCGCAACCTCTCCGGCCGCCAGCACCATCAACGTGTCGTGGAGTCCGCCTGCGTCGCCACGTGATCTCACGGGGTACGTGATCCATGTGTCACGGGATGGGACGCGAGTGTTTTCCGCGGGTGCGGGGCGTGGTGCCACGTCGCTCTCGCTCACCGCACCAACTCTCGACATTCTCAACGGCCAGACGCACAGCATCGTGGTGCATGCAGTCAACGACGCAGGCGAAGGCGATGCCAGTGGTGTCGTCACGGCGACACCCGTCGCCGTCCCGGGGGTCGTGCAAAATCTCGCTGCCATGCCGCTGGTGAACGGCCTGAATGTCGACTTCGATGCACCAACCGACGACGGCGGCTCGCAGGTACTTGATTACGAAGTCGAGGTGGTCACAGCAGTCGGTTCCA
>JBILKS010000116.1:0-4951 GCA_044376595.1 Ilumatobacteraceae bacterium
GGTCGATTCTCGGCGGTGGGCATCGTCACCAATCTCCTCGCCGTTCCGGTGGCCGGAGCCGTGATGTTGGTGGGTCTGCCCGTGTGTTTCGTGGCGGGTCTCGCGGGCGACGGTGCAGGGGCGATCCTGACCCTGCCTGTGATGGCAGGCGTGCGCTGGGTGTGGTGGATCGCGGTTCTCGGTCAGCGGCTTTCGTAGGCGCATCACACTTGTGTGAGACAATGCGCAATCGCCATTCTTCTCATCACCGGCAGCGACGAGTCGCTGGTTCTCGACGAGTTGGGAACCCGCGTGCACGAGTTCGTCGGCGACGGCGATCGCTCGCTCATGCTCGACGACTTCGACGCCGACAAGCCAACCATCGACGAAACAGAAACTGCGGTCCGATCGGCCGTCGACGCGGCCAGCACCATGGCGCTCTTCTCCGACCATCGCGTGGTGGTGCTGCGCCACATCAACGAAGCAAAGGTCGATGCACTGCAGCCGTTGGTTGGGTACCTTGCCAATCCTCTCGATTCCACCCATCTCGTTCTCACAGCCACCGGGGCGGTGGCCAAATCGGTGAGCGACGCCATCAAGAAGGCGGGTGGTACCACGGTGTCCACCGCGGTCACAGACAAACCCAAGGAACGCGAACTGTGGTTTCGTGAGCAACTCGATCTCGTCGGCCTGCGCCTCGACCCCTCGGCCATTGCCGCCATCAACGATCACCTGGGCAGCGACACGGGGCGGTTCCCGGGCATTGTCGAGACCCTGGTCTCCACCTACGGCACGTCGGGCAAGCTGTCGCGCGACGAGGTCACGCCGTTCCTGGGTGATGCCGGAATGGTGGCGCCGTGGAAACTCACCGATGCCATCGACGGGGGAGACATTCCCGGTGCGCTGGCGATGTTGCATCGCTTCATGGGCGCCGGAGAAATGCACGCCTTGCAGATCATGCAACTTCTGCATCGACATTTCGAGCGTTTCGTGCGCCTCGACGGCGCCGATGTGTCGTCGCCGGCCGACGCCATGGTGTATCTCAACATCAAGAGTGAATATCCGGCCAAGAAAGCTCTGCAACAGGCGCAGCGATTGGGTTCCGATGCATCGCGCGAGGCGGTGCAACTGCTGGCCGACGCCGACATTCAGCTGCGTGGGCAGCGAGACTGGCCCGCCGACTTGGTGATGGAAGTGCTGGTGGCTCGACTGTGTCGACTTTCCACTCGGCGAAGTCCGTCGCGTCGATGACGCGATGCTGCGGTCTTACTTGACGGCGGCGTTGATTTTCTTCATGAGGCGGCTCTTGCGACGAGCGGCCTGGTTGGGGTGAATGATCCCCTTGGTGGCGGCCTTGTCGAGACGCTTCATGGCCAGACGAACATCGTCGGCGTTGGCATCGGTTCCGACGCTGGCGGTAGCGGACTTGACGCGGGTGCGGAGTTCGCTCTTGACCGCCTTGTTGCGCTCTTGGCGCTTGGCGTTGGTGAGAATGCGCTTCTTCTGGCTCTTGATGTTTGCCACGTCGGGAGAGGCTAACAGCGAGGTTTCCCCACACCAACCAGAAGCCCAAACATGCCCAAAGAGATTGAGCCCCTAGACTGAGGGCACCTCCCATGGAACTTTCCCGCATTCGCAACTTTTCGATCATTGCCCACATTGATCACGGGAAATCCACTCTTTCCGACCGCATCCTCGAGTTGACCAAGGCCGTGGATGCCCGCGCAATGAGGGCCCAGTACCTCGACTCCATGGACCTCGAGCGCGAGCGGGGGATCACCATCAAGGCACAGAACGTGCGTGTGGAGTGGAAGGGATCGGTGCTCCACCTCATCGACACACCCGGTCACGTGGACTTCGGCTACGAAGTGAGCCGGTCGCTCGCAGCGTGCGAAGGCGTGGTGCTGGTCGTCGATGCGGCCCAAGGAATCGAAGCCCAGACCCTGGCCAACTGCTATCTGGCTCTCGAAAACGATCTCGAGATCGTGGCGGCGCTGAACAAGATCGACCTTCCCGCGGCGAACCCCGACTATTACGCCGACGAGATCGAACGGGTGCTCGGCATTCCCGCCGATCAGATCCTGCGCATCTCGGCCAAGACGGGCGAAGGCGTTCCTGAACTGCTCGACGCCGTTGTCGAGCGCATCCCCGCGCCGAAGGGTGACCCAGACCTTCCGCTGCAGGCCCTCATCTTCGACAGCCAGTTCGATCAATACCGCGGTGTTGTCAGCAGCATCCGCGTGATGAACGGCACCATCGACACCAAGGGCAAGTTGCTCTTCATGCATGCCGGTGCCACGCACGAAGCCATCGAGATCGGTGTGCGTCGTCCGGTCACGTCGCCCGTCGATTCCCTCGGGCCCGGCGAGGTGGGCTATCTCATCGCCGGAATCAAGGACGTGGGTGAGGCCCGAAGCGGCGAAACCGTCACCAAGTTCGACCGACCCGCCTCCGAAACATTGCCCGGCTACCTCGATCCGAAGCCGATGGTGTTCTGCGGTCTGTATCCCATCGACGGTGACGACTTCGAAAACCTCCGCGACAGCCTGCAGAAGCTCAAGTTGAACGATGCATCCATCACGTACGAACCCGAGAGCTCAGGAGCGCTCGGATTCGGATTCCGATGTGGCTTCCTTGGGCTGTTGCACATGGAGATCGTGAAAGAACGACTCGAGCGCGAGTTCAACCTGGCGCTCATCGCCACCGCCCCGTCGGTGGCATACCGCGTGCACAAGACCAACGGCGACGTCGAGATGGTGGACAACCCCGCGTCGCTTCCCCTCACGCAGACGATCGCCTTCATCGAAGAGCCGTTCTTCAAGGTCGGAATCATCACCCCCAAGGACTACACCGGCGCACTCATGGAGCTGTGTCAGTCGCGACGCGGCGAGCTGAACAAGATCGAGTACCTGTCGCCCGAGCGAGTCGAGTTGAGTTACGCAATCCCGCTTGCCGAAGTGGTGGTGGACTTCTTCGACCAGATGAAGAGCCGCTCGCAGGGCTACGCCAGCCTCGACTACGAACTCGAGGGATACCGTGAGTCGCACTTGGTGCGCGTCGATCTCTTGCTGAACGGACAGCCGGCCGATGCCTTCAGCACCATCGTGCACCGTGATCGAGCCTTCGACTACGGACGCCGGATGTGCGAGAAGCTGAAAGAGCTCATTCCCCGCCAGATGTTCGATGTCCCCATCCAGGCGGCCATCGGCGGCAAGGTCATTGCTCGTGAAACCGTGAAGGCGAAGCGCAAAGACGTGTTGGCCAAGTGCTACGGCGGCGACATCTCGCGCAAGCGCAAACTGCTGGAGAAGCAGAAAGAGGGCAAGAAGAAGATGAAGTCGATCGGCCGTGTCGAAGTGCCCGGCGACGTGTTCATCTCCGCCCTGAAACTCGACGACTGAGTGGTTGGCTGAAAGTCGCGATGGCGGGCACGTTTCGTTCACTCAGATATCGCAACGCCCGGATCTTCTTCGTCGGCGTCCTTGTCAGCAACATCGGCACGTGGATGCAGTTCACTGCGTCGTCGTTTCTCTTGTACCGACTCACGGGCAGGGCAACGGACCTCGGGCTGAACGTGATGTTCCAGTTCCTGCCCATGCTGGTGTTGGGGGCCTGGGCCGGCGCCATTGCCGACAGACACAACAAACGCACCATCACCCTGATCACCCAGTCGGGCCTGGCCGCGCAGGCCTTGTTGCTCGGGATCCTCGACCTGACGGGCAACATCTCGATCGGCATCGTCTACGCACTGAGTCTGTTGCTGGGCGTGGTGAATGCTTTCGACAACCCGGCTCGTCGGGGGTTGGTGACCGAACTCGTGCCGCCCGACGGCATTTCCAACGCCATCTCGCTGAACACCGCAGTGATGACCGGCTCGCGGATCTTCGGCCCCGCGCTGGCCGCGCTCCTCATCGGGCCATTGGGAACGGGATGGATGTTCGTCGCCAACGGCGTGTCGTTCGCCGCCATCTTGTTGAGCATCGTCGCCATGAACCCCGCCGAACTTCGGCCGAGTCCGCCGGCGATGCGTGGTGGTCGTCCGGTGCGCGATGCGCTGGCCTTCATTCGTGGTGATCGCGATCTGTTGCGAGTGTTCGTTGTGTTTTCGGTGGTCAGTACGTTCTCGTTCAACTACAGCGTGGTGTTGCCGAAGCTGGCGGATCAACGTTGGGGAAGTGAGTCGTCGTTCGGCTGGATTCTGGCCGTCACCAGCATTGGGAGCTTGATCGGGAGTCTCCTCACTGCGGGGCGTCCCGTTGTTTCCGTGCGGTGGTTTGCCATGGGCGCGGCGGTTCTCGGCGTCAGCAACATCGCGCTGGCCTGGGCGCCCAATCTCGCCATGGCCTTCGTGGCCGCGGTGCCCCTCGGTGCCGGCGGTGCCGCCTTCGTGGCTTCTACCAACTCCATCAGTCAGGTGGCTTCGCCGCCCGACATGCGTGGTCGGTTGTTGGCGCTGGTGGCGGTGGCTTTTCTCGGCTCCACTCCGATCGGTGGCCCGGTCACCGGCTTCGTTGCCGACCACGTCAGCATTGAATGGTCGCTCGGTTACGGGGGTGTGGTGGCCTTGCTGAGCGTCGCGGTGTTGTTGCGAAAAGAGGTTCTCGACTCCGATCGACTCGCACAGTCACGCAACGTCACCACCGATCAAGCACACTCTGCGCCATGAGCAACACGTCGTCGTCCAACAGAACCGTGATGTGGTTCCGCCGCGATCTGCGAGCCCACGACAACGAAGCACTGGCGGCGGCGTGTGCGGCCGGTGACTGTGTGCCTCTCTTCGTTCTCGATCCGGTGTTTCTCTCCCGTTCGGGGGCTGCGCGGTTGGTTTTTCTCTTCGGGGCGTTGACGTCGTTGAACGAATCACTCGGTGGTGCTCTCGTGATTCGCACGGGTGACCCAGTCGACGTGGTTCCGGCTTTCGCCAACGAGGTGAACGCCTCGCATGTATACGTTGCCAAGGACTTTGCTCCTT
>JBILKS010000117.1:0-4939 GCA_044376595.1 Ilumatobacteraceae bacterium
GGCCCGCTCGAGCACTTCCCGTGCCTCGGGATCGGCGGCATCCAGGGCCGCATCGAGCACACCGCCGGCTTCAGCGATGGCCAAAAAGGCCCGCCGCATCACATCTGTGGGGAAGAGAGCCTCGACCAGCCACGGAGCGATGGCGTCCCACTCTTGGAGCAGGATCGCGATGGCAACGAACTCGGCATTTTCCTTGGCGCTCGGCTGAGCCACCATTGGCGTGAATGTGACGTTGCGTGTTCGGCGTTCCACCTTGGCCACCACGTCGTTCACCGGCAGGCCGGTGTGGGTCGCCACTTGTCCGGCGTAGATCTTGCGGACGTTGAGATCGGGATGTTCGTTGATCACGCCGACAGCACGCTCGGCGGTCTTGGCCCGTTCTTCGGGCGTGCGCACCGGGCTGGCGTCGAGTACCCGCTGCAAACGGAACCCGAGAAATGGCTGTGCTTTGTCGACCGCATCGCGCAGCGCGTCGGGGTTGTTCAGCGACAACTCTCCGGGGTCCTTGCCTTGTGGGAAATGGGCCACACTCACCGACACCTCGTACTTGGCTTCCCATTCATAGAAACGCTCGGCGGCACCCTGGCCCGCGGCGTCGGCGTCGAAGGCGAGCACGACGCGACTGGCGAAGCGTTTGAGGATCCGCACGTGCTCTTCTGTCAGCGCGGTTCCGCAGGTGGCAACTGCCCGTGGGATACCGGCACGATGAAACCCGATCACATCGGTGTAGCCCTCGCAGATGATGACCTGATCGTCTTTCACGATCTGGGCCTTGGCCCAGTTCAATCCGTAGAGCACGCGCGATTTGGAGTAAATCGGCGTCTCGGGTGAGTTCTTGTACTTGGCGGGGTCCGTGCTGCCCGGCAGAATGCGCCCACCAAAGGCAAGTACGTCGCCGTTGTCCGAAACAATGGGAAACAGGATTCGCGCACGAAACGCATCCTGCAACTTGCCGCGTTTGTTGGTGAAGGCAAGACCGGTGTCTCGCAACACGTCGGCGGTGACGCCGTGATCCTTGGCCAGTGCCAGCGCGAGAGCATCCCAATCGTCGGGCGCCCAACCGATCTTGAACTGACGGGCGATGTCTCCGGCCAAACCACGCGAGCGCAGGTAGTCCCGCGCCTCGCGCGCGTCGGGCCCGGTGAGCAGCCGTTCGTGGTACCAATCGGCGGCCTGCGTCATGGCCTCGACGAGGCGCTTCCGGCGTTGGCGATCCTTCGATTCCGTGCCGGAGGTATATGTGAGTTGGTAGCCCGACTTGGCCGCCAGCGACTCCACCGCTCCGACGAAGTCGACGTGCTCAATGTCTTGCACGAAGCGAAAGACATCGCCCGCCGCGCCGCAACCGAAACAGCGGTACCGACCCGTCTCTTCACGTACGTTGAACGACCCGGACTTCTCGGCGTGGAACGGACACAGCCCCACCCAGTTGCGACCGACCCGACGCAACGCCAAATGGCTCTGCACCACCTCTACGAGCGACACGCGCTGGCGCAGTGCCTCGATGTCGTCCGCGGAAATCGCCATGTCCGCAGGTTAGTTCTGGGTGTCGCCGGCTTGGTCGGGCTCGGCGCTCTCGTCGGGCCATTGCGGGGCTGTGTGGGCGTGCTTGCGACTGTGGCGCAGCGACCACAGGATGGATGCGGTGAGCACCCCGAAGATCACGAGCAATGAAACCGCCGTGGGCGTGTGGTACCAGATCGACACGGTCATCTTGACCCCCACGAAGATCAGGATGGCGGCGATGCCCTGTTCCAGATACTCGAAACGGTGACGGATGTCAGCCAAGACGAAATACAGGGCACGAAGCCCGAGAATCGCAAAGGCATTCGATGAGAAGGCGATGAACTGCTCGTGGCTGATGGCCAGCACCGCAGGCACGGAATCCACGGCAAACACCAGATCGGTGATCTCGATCAGCACCAACACCGCGAGGAGCGGGGTGGCAACGCGCCGGCCGAGGTGTCGGGTGACGAGCTTCTGCCCGTCGAGTACGTCGACACTGGGGACCAAACGATGGAAGATCTTCATCGGCTTGCTTTCGGCCGGATCGAACTCGTCGTCGCCGCGGAACAGGGCCACTCCGGAGTAGACGAGAAACACCCCGAAGATCACCATGGTGAACTCGAATCGATTGATCACGGCCACGCCGGCGAAAATGAAGAGGAAGCGCATGGCCAGCGCTCCGAAGATGCCCCAGAACAGCACGCGGTGTTGGTACTGCGCCGGCACGCGGTAGTGGGTGAGGATCACCGACCACACGAACACGTTGTCGATGCTGAGGCTCTTCTCGATGAGGTAGGCACTCAGGTACTCCCCTGTTGCGGCCCCGCCGAACTGCGCGAGAACGAAGAGCGAGAACGACAGTCCGATACCGATCCAGATGGCCGACTCGAGAGCGGCTCTCTTGGTGGACATCTCTTTCGACTTGCGGTGCACGACCAACAGGTCGAACAGCAAGAGAATCGCGATGACAACGACGAGAAAAAGCCAGACTCCCGCCGATACGTCGAGATCGACGTACGAGCGGGAGTCCGAAGAAGAAGAGAGCACTACTTGGTGTCGCCGGAAAGTCCGCCGAGCACCGCTTGAGCTGCCGAGAGACGAGCAATCGGTACGCGGAACGGCGAGCAACTCACGTAGTCGAGACCGGCCTTGTAGAACAGACCGATCGACTCGGGGTCGCCACCGTGCTCACCGCACACACCCAACTTCAGGTCACGCTTGACCTTGCGGCCACGCTGTGCGCCCAACTCCACCAACTCGCCAACACCGGACTGGTCGATGGTTTCGAACGGGTTGCGTTTCAGCAGGCCTGCCTCGAGGTAGGCCGGCATCATGCGGCTCTCCACGTCGTCACGGCTGAAGCCGAACGTGAGCTGAGTGAGGTCGTTGGTTCCGAAGCTGAAGAAGTCGGATACTTCGGCCAGTTCATCGGCACGCAATGCCGCACGTGGTGTTTCGATCATGGTTCCGATGGTCACCTTGGGACGGGCAACCTTCTTGCCCTTCACCGTGGGTGCAGGCTTCGTGGCGTTCTCACGGAGCACTTCTTCCACCCAGGATCGGGCAAGGGCCATTTCTTCGCGGGTCACGGTGAGGGGAATCATCACCTCTGCGATGGGCTTGTAACCCTCGGCGGCAACCTGGTCGGCGGCTTCGAGAAGAGCGCGCACCTGCATGGCGTAGAGGCCCGGCTTGATGACGCCGAGTCGAACACCGCGGGTTCCGATCATCGGGTTGAACTCTGACCAGCTCAGCGCAGCTTCGAGAAGTTTCTCTTCGACAGCCGACAAGCCTGCAGTGGCTTTCTTGATCTCCAGCTCCTGCACGTGCGGGAGGAACTCGTGCAACGGCGGGTCGAGGAGACGCACAGTGACGGGCAAACCCGACATCTCGCGGAAGATGGCTGCAAAGTCCTCTTTCTGGACCTTACGCAACTCTTCGAGCGCGGCAACTTCGGCGTCGTGGGTGTCGGCGAGAATCATGCGACGCACCACGGGCAGACGATCCGGAGCAAGGAACATGTGCTCGGTACGGCACAGACCGATTCCCTCGGCACCGAGTTCGCGGGCGTTCTTGGCATCTTCGCCCGTGTCGGCGTTGGCGCGGACGGCCAACTTGCCCTTGCGGATCTGGTCGGCCCACTTCAGGATGACGTCGAACTCCTTGGGAGGCTTCGATGCCTCGAGCTTCAGTTCGCCCACCACGACTTCGCCGCTGGCGCCGTCGATGGAGATGACATCGCCTTCCTTGACGACAATCTGACCGACGCTGAACTGCTTGCCCTCGATCTTGACGGCTTCGGCTCCCACGATGGCGGGTGTACCCCAACCACGGGCAACCACGGCCGCGTGGCTGACCAGACCGCCACGGGCGGTGAGGATGCCCTTCGCCACCATCATGCCGTGCACGTCTTCGGGGCTGGTTTCGTTGCGCACCAGGATGACGTCTTCGCCATTGTCGGCGGCATCGGCGGCATCGTCGGCCGTGAAGTACACCTTGCCCACCGCGGCACCGGGCGATGCGGCGAGGCCCTTGGTCAACACCACTCCCTTGTTGGCGAACTGCGGGTGGAGCACCTGGTCGAGATGCTCGGCAGTGACGCGCATGACCGCTTCTTTTTGCGAGATCTTCCAGAGGGTCTTGCCCTTGCCGGAGCCCTTGGTCATGTCGACGGCCATCTTGAGAGCAGCAGCACCGGTGCGCTTGCCCACGCGGGTCTGCAACATCCACAACTTGCCCTGCTCGATGGTGAACTCGGTGTCGCACATGTCCTTGTAGTGCTTTTCCAGACGTTCGAAAATGGCCAGCAGTTCGGCGTGGATCTTCGGGAAGTGCTTCTTCAGTGCGTCAAGATCCTCTGTGTTGCGGATACCAGCAACCACGTCTTCGCCCTGGGCGTTGACGAGGAAGTCTCCGTACGGCTTGTTGTCTCCGGTGGCGGCGTTGCGTGTGAAACCCACACCTGTGCCGGAGTTGTTGTCGCGGTTGCCGAACACCATTGCCTGAACATTGACGGCGGTGCCGAGGTCGTGGCTGATCTTTTCGCGCACGCGGTAGGCAATGGCGCGCGGGCCGTTCCACGAACGGAACACGGCTTCGATGGCGCCACGCAACTGCTTGACCGGATCTTGCGGAAAGGGCTTGCCCGTGTGGGTGTGCACGATCTTCTTGTAGGTCTCGCACAGTGTCTTCAGCGACGCCGCGGGAATCTCGGCATCGGAGGCAACACCTGCGGCCAAACGCGCTTCGGTGAGGCCGTGCTCGAACTCTTCACCGTTGAGACCCAGCACGATACGCGCGTACATGGAAATGAAGCGGCGGTAGCTGTCGTAGGCAAAACGGTCATCGCTGTTTTTGGCAAGGCCGGCAACGGTCTTGTCGTTGAGACCGAGGTTGAGAACCGTGTCCATCATTCCCGGCATCGAGAACTTGG
>JBILKS010000118.1:0-4891 GCA_044376595.1 Ilumatobacteraceae bacterium
GACGAATCCCAGCATTTACACGGTTTCCTGAACTGGCCGAGAACACCAAAGAGAGGCGACGCTGGGAATCGAACCCAGGTACAGGGCTTTGCAGGCCCTTGCCTAAACCACTCGGCCACGTCGCCATCGCTTGGCCGAGATTGCTCTCTGCCTCACGAAACCCCGATGCTATCGGGGTCAGCTCTGAATCTTTCGCTTGCGCAGGCCAACGTCGGCAAGGATCTGGGCCCCGCCGTACTTCCATCCGCGCCGAGCGCGAGCAAGCCGCGACAACTGCTTGAGTCTCACCGTCATGTCGCGTGCATATTCAATGGCTCGCGTCTCGCGCGGACCGGCTACCAGCGTGGGCGGCGTGGTGGGAAACGCCTCCCGTTCGAATCCATAGCGATTGAAATCGTCGGCGAAGACCTGTTCGACGATCGCCGCGGTTTCGGCATCCATGACATCGCGGTACTTGATGCCGAGGCCCTCGTTCAAACGTTTGGCCACGATGCTCTTGCCCGCACGCTCAGAGAGCTGGCGCGCGAAGTTGTCCATCTCCCCCGGCTTGTCCACGCGGAAAAAATGCGTGTAGCGCACATGATCGTCGCGCACGGCACCGAACTGTCCGGTGAAGTGATCGTCGACGAAGAAGAGATCCGATCGGGCGAGCAAGGCCTGCACGAAACGCCGGAACGTTGCGGCGATGTCGATCTGCCCGTCTACGCGAACATCATGTACCAAGTCCCACGCATCCTGCGTGAGCACACTGGGCGCCTGCATGAGAATGCGATTCTCGAATGTGGAATACAGGCGCGCATAGGGCGAGCGCAAGGCACCGACACGCCACCAATCTGGTGACTCCCACATCATGTCCTGCTCGGCGGCTGGCTTGTAGCGGAACAGTTCGAGTCCGCTGACTTCGACATTGTGGATGGTCTGCGCTTCGGAGATGTTGGGGGTCTGCAGATACCTGATGACGTTGGGGTTGTACGACTCGTTGGCCTCGGCCAACATCATCTTGATGGAACTGCAGGCCACCTTGGTGGTGGGCATGAACAGCACCTTCACCTTCGGCGCCACCAACGTGTGGCCGACGAAGAGTGCCTTCTCGGTGTAGATGTACGGCTTTTTCTTGAACATCAGTGCTGCAGGTCCCACAGGTGCCGCAAGGCGGAGATGAGTTCCTCCGCGCAAGCGCTCACGCTGCGGTCTGACGTTACCAATGCCAGCTCCGGCGATTCGGGAGCCTCGTAGGGCGCATCGACACCGGTTAGGCCGCTGAGCTCACCCTTTGCGGCTTTGGCATACAGGCCCTTGGTGTCGCGCTGGGCGCACTCTTCCACGGGTGTGGAAATGAACACTTCGGCAAAACCGATGCCAGCATTGTGGTGGCGGCGCCTGATCGCGTCACGGCCCGCCCAAAAGGGGCTGATCACTGGGGCGAACACCACGCTTCCCATGTCGGCCAGAAGGAGAGCCACCTCGCCGATGCGACGCACGTTTTCGATGCGATCTTCGTCGGAAAAACCGAGATCGGCAGTGAGTCCGTGACGCAGGTTGTCACCGTCGAGTACGTAGGCATTCACGCCGGCAGCGAACAACTGCCGCGCGGCCTCGTTGGCGATGGTCGATTTGCCTGCGCCCGAAAGCCCGGTGAGCCACACCGTGGCGCCGCGATGCCCGACCCTCGCCCAGCGCTCGTCGCGCGAGATGGCATGGTCGTGCCAGCGAATGTCGCTCACTCGCGTGGCGGCAGCAACATTCCGGCCGCGGCGGTTGCACCTGTGGACTCGTCGACCAAGATGAACGAACCCGTGATGCGGTTGTGTTCGTAGTCGTCACGCATGAGCGGCTCGGCCGTGTGCACCGTGACGCGAGCAATGTCGTTCATCGACAGTGGCCCTTCCGGCGTTTTGCGGTGCAGGTCGGAGATGTCGAGCACGTACTTCACTTCGCCCACTTTTGCACGGGTCGACCGGGTGGTGTGCTTCAGTGTGTAGAGCTTGTTGGTCTGCAACTGAGAGTTGGAGTCGAGCCAACACACCATTGCTTCGTGGTCTTGTTCCACGCGAGGGCGATTGTTGGGGCGGCAGATCATGTCGCCGCGGGTGACCGACAGGTCGTCGGCCAACAACAACGTCACTGCGGCTCCTGGCACTGCCTCGTCCAGTGGGCCATCGGCCGAATCGATGCCGGTGATGGTGGTGGTGAGACCGCTGGGCAGAACCGCAACTTGGTCGCCCACTCGCAACACTCCACCCGCCACCGTTCCGGCGTATCCGCGGTAGTCGTGGTAGTCGTTGCTGCGCGGACGGATCACGTACTGCACGGGAAAGCGCACGTCGATGCGGTTGTCGTCGCTGGCGGTGTACACGTTCTCGAGGTGATGCAACAGCGTGGGTCCTTCGAACCAGCCGAGGTCCGCCGAACGCTCGACCACGTTGTCGCCCTTCAGCGCGCTGATGGGCAGGAACGTGACGTCGCGCAGCTGCAAACGGGATGCGAACTCTTCGAATGATTCGCGGATCTCTTTGAACCGCGCCTCGCTGTAGTCGACGAGATCCATCTTGTTCACGCACACCACAAGGTGTGGCACGCCCAAGAGAGAAGCCAAGATGCTGTGACGCCGCGTCTGTTCGACCACGCCCTGACGTGCGTCGATGAGGATGATGGCGAGATCAGCCGTGGAGGTGCCGGTCACCATGTTGCGCGTGTACTGCACATGTCCCGGGCAGTCCATGATGACGAAGGACCTGTTGGGCGTTGCGAAATAGCGATGGGCCACGTCGATGGTGATGCCCTGCTCGCGCTCGGCCCGCAGACCGTCGGTGAGAAGCGACAAGTCGACATAGTCGTCGCCACGACGCTTGCTGACTGCCTCGACATGCTCGAGCTGGTCTTCGAAGATGCTCTTCGAGTCGTACAGCAACCGACCGATGAGCGTGGACTTGCCGTCGTCGACCGAGCCCACGGTGGCGAAACGCAACTGCCGCATCAGAAGTACCCCTGTCGCTTGCGATCTTCCATGCCGGCTTCGGAGATCTTGTCATCGGCGCGGGTTGCGCCGCGCTCGGTAACCCGGGCAACGGCCGTTTCGGCCAGCACGTCGGCAATGCTGGCGGCACTCGACTCCACCGCGGCTGTGCACGTGGCGTCACCCACCGTACGGAACCGCACCTGCGCATCGAACACTTCTTCGTTCGGTTCGGGATGCAGGAACTCGGTGTCGGCCATCAACATGCCGCCCCGACGAAAGACGGGGCGATTGTGGGCGAAATAAATGCTCGGCAGCTCGATGTCGTGCTGCTGGATGAAGGTCCAGATGTCGAGCTCGGTCCAGTTCGACAGCGGGAACACACGGAAGTGCTCGCCGGGCTTGTGCGAGGTGTTGTAGATGCTCCACAACTCGGGTCGCTGGTTCTTCGGGTCCCACTGGCCGAACGTGTCGCGGTGGGAAAAGACCCGCTCTTTGGCTCGGGCCCGCTCTTCGTCACGGCGCGCACCGCCCAAGACGGCGTCGAACTTGTTCTCGGCGATCGCATCGAGCAGGGCCACGGTCTGCAACGGGTTCCGCGACGGCGCATCGGCCACCTTGCCGGCGTCGATGGCGGCCTGCACCGAGGCCACCGTCAACTCCAGGCCGAAACCGGCGATACAGCGATCGCGGAAGTCGATGACTTCGGGGAAGTTGTGGCCGGTGTCCACGTGCATGATTGCAAAGGGCAGGCGCGCCGGGGCGAAGGCGCGCACGGCCACATGCAGCATGACAACGGAGTCCTTGCCGCCAGAAAAAAGGATGACGGGCCGCTCGAAACAGGCGGCGACCTCGCGGATGATGGTGATGGCCTCGTCTTCGAGACCTGTGATGCCGGGGCGCATGGGGAATGATCCTAACCGAATCCCTACCAAAATGGTCGGGTTTTCTCACAAAGGGAGCGGCACGAGACAGGTGACAAATCCCACAGGAAGAGACGCCAGCCAAAACTACGCTGACCGAGTGCCCACTTCCCCGCGCGACTCTTTCCATCAGGACACACGCGCCATCGTCAGTGGCCGCAGCGACAGTCGTGCATTGTCGGCCGAACTTTCTCCGAGCACCACATGGTCGAGCGGCGGCCTCGACGACACCCACCGCAACGCTGTGGCGGGCCGGCGATCCACCATGTATTCGCGTTACACCAACCCCACAGTGCGCTTGTTCGAAGAGGCCGTTGCCGAACTCGAAGGCGCCGAAGATGCGCTGGCCTTCGGCTCGGGCATGGGCGCCTTGGCCACAGTGGTGTTTGCACTCTGTTCGCCGGGCGATCACATCGTGGCTCAGCAACAGTTGTACGGCGGAACCTTGGCATTTCTTGCCGGCCCGGTGCAGCGCATGGGTATCTCCGTCACGTTCGTCGATGCAACACAGCCAGGCGCGTTCACAGAGGCCGCCCGTACGCCGCGCACCATGTTGGTGATCGCAGAAACTCCTGCAAATCCCTCGCTGGCACTCGCGGATCTCCGTGAACTCGGCGGCATCGGTGCGCCGTTCACGTTGGTCGACTCCACCTTTGCCACCCCCATGTGCCAGCAACCGCTCGCCCACGGTGTCAACATTGTGTTGCATTCGGCCACCAAGGGCATTGGCGGGCACAACGACGCCCTGTTGGGAGTGATTGCCGCCGAGACTGACATTGTCGATGCCATCTGGGCCTACTCGGTTCTCCACGGAGCCGCCGCGTCTCCGTACGACGCGCACAACGCATTGCGTGGCATTCGCACGCTTCCCGTGCGCCAAGAACGCCAGTGCGCATCGTCGTTGGCATTGGCCGAATGGTGCGAAGCCTCTGGGAAGTTCTCCGCGGTGCATCATCCGGGCCTCTCCGCCCATCCACAGCACGCTCTTGCGAGGCAGCAGATGACCGCGTTC
>JBILKS010000119.1:0-4876 GCA_044376595.1 Ilumatobacteraceae bacterium
CAAGGAACAACCGGCCGCCGTGCAGGAATTCTCTGGGGAACCCGAAGACATCGACTCCGATGGGATCTCCATTGCCGTCGACGACAACACCACGGTGTTTTCTCCGGCGCCCCACCGTCGCTCATCAACTCAGCGCACGGTTCTTCGCCGTCGCCGCGGGGGCCAATCCCCCGACTGAGGATCAGGGAAGTTGGCCAACCGATGCGAGGGCCAGACGAATCAGACGATCGTGGCCACCCGTCATCTCGCGCTTCACACGATCACTCACTGCTTCCTGCGGGGTGAACCATGTGAGATCCAACGCTCGCTGAGTTGGCTGACACTCGCCCGATACCGGCACGACAAAGGCAAGGCTGACAGCGTGGTGCCGCGGATCGTGGAACCCGCTCACTGTGGGATCGGGGAAGTACTCAACCACGGTAAACGGAGACGGATCCGGTGGGATGCGTGGCAACGCCATGGGCCCGAGGTCTTTTTCGAGATGGCGAATCAGCGCCTCGCGAATGCGCTCGTTCAACATGACGCGGCCCGACACCACCATGCGGCTGATCGAGCCGTCGGCTGCCTGTCGCAAGAGCATCCCCACCTCGGTGACTTTGCCCTCTTCGTCCACCCGCACCGGCACGGCATCGATGTACACCAGTGGAACACGGTCGCGAATGTCGTTCAGAACGTCGTTCGGCACCCAGCCGGTTCGTGTGTCTGTGCGGTCGCTCACGAACTCAAACTAATTCATCGTGAGTGGACCGTGTGGTGTTGCAGCAGAAATGCTTTCGTCGCACTCACTTGAGAGCGGCGAAACCCAGTTCCAGGTCGGCGAGAATGTCGTTGATCGATTCGATTCCCACCGACAAGCGCACCATGCCAGGGTGCACGCCGGCGGCCAGTTGCTCGGCTTCGGTGAGCTGGCTGTGGGTGGTGGACGCCGGGTGGATCACCAAACTGCGCACGTCACCGATGTTGGCCACGTGGCTGTGCAGCTGCAACGCCTCGGTGAACTTCTGGCCGGCCTCGCGGCCGCCTTTCACGTTGAAGGCCAGGATCGAGCCGAAGCCACGACCCTCGAAGTACTTCTTGGCACGCTCGTGCCAGGGGCTTGACGGCAGACCCGCCCATGACACGCTCTCCACCGCACTCTGCTTGGTGAGGAAATCGGCGACCTTGGCGGCGTTCGACCAGTGACGCTCCATGCGCAGCGACAAGGTCTCGAGACCCTGCAAGATGCTCCACGCGTTGAACGGGCTCACCGCGGCACCGATGTCACGCAGCATCTGTACGCGTGCCTTGATGATGTAGCTCCCGGCGCCGAGCGCGGGCCAGTACGCAAGGCCGTGGTACGACGGATCGGGCTCGGTGAAGTTGGGGAAACGACCACTGGCGGAGAAGTCGAACTTGCCGCCGTCGACGATGGCTCCGGCGATGCTTGTTCCGTGGCCACCAATGAACTTGGTGAGCGAATGCACCACGATGTCGGCACCCCACTCGAGGGGACGAATGCCGTAGGGCGAAGGAACAGTGTTGTCCACGATCAGCGGCACACCGACTTCGTGTGCAACCTTCGATACGCCCTCGATGTCGAACACGTCGTTCTTCGGATTGGCCAGCACTTCGCCGTAGAACGCCTTGGTGTTGGGACGCGATGCGCTCTTCCACTGCTCGAGGTCGTGCGGGTCGTCGACGAACGTCACCTCGATGCCCAACTTCGGCAGCGTGTAGTGCAACAGGTTGTACGTTCCGCCGTACAACGACGGCGAGGCAACGATGTGACTGCCGGCTTCGGCCAGCGTGAGAATCGCCAAGGTTTCTGCGGCTTGACCCGAACTCACCACCAAGGCACCGGGCAGACCGACAGCCGTTGTCACGGCGCCTTCGAGGTCGGCGACGCGGGCTTCGAGAACACCTTGCGTGGGGTTCATGATGCGGGTGTAGATGTTGCCGATCTCGGCAAGAGCGAAGAGATTCTGTGCATGGGCCGAGTCGCGGAACTGATACGAGGTGGTCTGGTAGATCGGAACGACGCGCGACCCTGTTGTGGGATCGGGGGTCTGGCCGGCATGGATTTGGCGGGTTTCAAAACCCCACGAAGCGTTGCTCATGGGCGGAGAACCTACGACCCCAAATCCCGACCTGTCAAGTCGGGATTTAGCTCATCGAGAAAAAGTGTCCGCTCTGCCACACCTCGGGACTCTGTAGAGATGTCGCCCGCCCCTATCGGGCACAACAAAAAAAGGGGTTTTCGGCGCGCTGGTGTGCGAAATTCGCAACACCGCGCGCCGAAAACCCTCTGTGTTCTTCTGCTTCTGTGCTTGTGTGAGTGGCTGATCAGCCGCCGGAAGCCTCAGAGACCTTCTGCTTGCCAGCCGAGATCCACGGCATCATCGAGCGCAGGCGCTTGCCCACTTCTTCGATCTGGTGGTCGGCGCCTGCCTTGCGCAGTTCGTTGAACTTGGCACGGCCACTCTCGCTCTCAGCAATCCACTCCTTGGCGAACTTGCCGGACTGGATCTCCTTCAGGATCTTCTGCATCTGCTTCTTGGTGGCGGGTGTGACGATACGAGGACCGCGGGTGACATCGCCGTACTCGGCAGTGTCACTGATGCTGTAGCGCATCCCGGCAATGCCCTCTTCGTACATGAGGTCGACAATCAACTTCACCTCGTGGAGGCACTCGAAGTACGCCATCTCGGGCTGGTAGCCAGCCTCGACGAGCGTCTCGAATCCGGCCTGCACCATCGAGGTGAGTCCGCCACACAACACAACCTGCTCACCGAACAAGTCGGTTTCGGTCTCTTCGGCGAAGGTGGTTTCGATGATGCCGGCGCGAGCACCACCAATGGCAGATGCGTACGACAACGCAACTTCCTTCGCATTGCCGGTTGCGTCTTGCTCGACAGCGATGAGTGCCGGCACGCCGCCACCCTCGGTGTAGGTACGACGCACCAAGTGGCCCGGGCCCTTCGGCGCAATCATGATCACGTCGACACCCTTGGGTGGCTTGATGCGCTTGAAACGCACGTTGAAACCATGGGCAAAAGCAAGTGCCTTGCCGGGCTTCATGTAGCGCTTGATGTGGTCGTTGTACGTGGCCTTCTGCTCGGTGTCGGGCATGGTCATCATGATGACGTCGGCCCACTTGGCCGCGTCAGCGATGCTCTTGACGGTGAGTCCTGCGGCTTCAGCCTTGGCTGCCGAGGAGGAACCCTCGCGCAGACCCACCACCACGGGTACGCCGCTCTCTTTCAGGTTGAGAGCGTGGGCATGGCCCTGAGATCCATAACCAATGATCGCAACCTTGCGACCCTTGATGATGCTCACGTCGCAATCTGCCTCGTAGTACATCTTTGCTGCCATCAGCTTGCCTTTCCTTTCACGGCACGAACGCGTGCCTCGCGATCGAGTTTGGGTAGTGCAATACGGCCCGTTCGTTGAAGTTCGACGATGCCGTATCCGCGCAACAGTTCTTCGAAGTCGTCCAGTTTGTCTGGAGCACCTTCAAGCGACAGGGTCAACGCATCGACCCCGACCGCCAGAACTTTTGCGTCGAAAATGTTCGCGAGTTCCACGAGTTGACCGCGGTGTTCTGCACTGGAGCGAACTGTTGCAATCAACAGTTCACGCTCCACCGAGCGCACCGGGTCGAGCTCGGAAATCCGAACAACTTCGATCAATTTGAACAGCTGCTTCACGATCTGTTCGAGTGGCGTTTCTTCCACGTCGACGACGATGGTGATGCGGCTGAGCGCCGGATCTTCCGTGGGGGCCACGGCCAGCGAAAAAATGTTGTAACCGCGGCGTGCGAACAAACTTGCCACGCGTGCAAGCACGCCCGGCTTGTTCTGCACCAGAACGGAGAGAATGTGGTGACGGGGACGAATGCTCATCGCAAAAACTCCTTGCTTGTCGGATTTTTGCTCATCGCAAAAACTCCCTGCGGTCGGCCTGGTTGGGGTGCAACAAGAGGTCATCGTTGCTGGCACCCGCAGGCACCATCGGGAAGACCTTCTCGAACTCCTCGACACGGAAGTCGACGACAACCGGACGATCGTTGATGGAGTTGGCTTTTTCAATGGCGGGCTCGACCTCTTCGGGCGAGTCGACACGAATACCTACACAACCCATGGCCTCGGCCCAACGCACGAAGTCGGGGATGCCTCCACCCAGATCGACTTCGCTGTAACGCTCGCCGTAGAACATTTCCTGCCACTGACGCACCATGCCGAGGTACGAGTTGTTGAGGATTCCCACCTTGATCGGAATGTTGCTCAGCGAAGCGGTGATGAGTTCTTGCGCCGTCATCTGGAAACAACCATCGCCGTCGATGGCCCACACCGTCTTGTCGGGGCGTCCCACCTTTGCGCCGATTGCAGCAGGAACGGAAAAGCCCATGGTTCCGAGGCCTCCGGAGTTGACCCACGTGTAGGGCTCGTCGAACTTCCAGTACTGGCTCGACCACATCTGGTGCTGTCCCACGCCCGACACGAGAATCGTGCCTTCGGGTGCGGCGTCACGGATCTTTTCGAGACAGAACTGCGGCTTCAGTGCAGCGCCCGGCTCGCTTTGGTCGTAGGTGAGAGGAAACTGCTCTTGCCACCCACTCACACGGCTGCGCCATGCTCCGATGTCGGCCTGCGTGTCGCCTCCGTCGAGCAACTCGCGCAAGGCCTTCAGCATTTCCTTCGTCACCTGACGGCAGTCACCGACGATGGGCACGTCGGGCTTGCGCACTTTGCCCTGCTCGGCGGGATCGATGTCGACGTGAATGATCTTGGCTTCGGGGGCAAATGTTGCAACCTTGCCGGTGACACGGTCGTCGAAGCGCGCACCGAGTGCAATGAGGAGGTCGCTCTTTTGCATCGCGGTGATGGCTGCCGCAGTG
>JBILKS010000120.1:0-4857 GCA_044376595.1 Ilumatobacteraceae bacterium
AATCATGCGCGGCCATCGTTGATGGAGGAGATGGCGAAGACCGTCTCTCACGCTGCCGGTGAAGCGATGCGGGTCGGCGCGTTTCACGCTGGCATGGAACTTCTGGAATCGCACCGGAACCTTTCGCAGAGCGAATGTCTGCGAGCGCTCGAAAAGTCGGGCGATGACGTGCGCCGGCTTGTGGGTGTACAGGACCATCGCCCAAAACGCCACGTTGAAGGCCAGAGTTCCGACACCCACCACCACCGCGAGCAATTCCGCACGCGTTGCGTTGCCGCTCACTGCTTGGGGTGCATGCACCAACACGGCAGGTGTCCAAGTGCTCAACGTGGGAAGCACGGCGGTGGCAACCAACGAGACGGCGGTTGCATCGAGATGAACGAACCACGAACGAAACATGGTGACCTTGGCGGCGACACCGAGCGCGCCGCCACCCACAGCAACGCCGTATGCGGCGGCAAGTGCAGATTGGTCGGCTTGGAGACCCTTGATGACTGTGATTCCCGGTGTCACCACCGACAACAGGTAGCCACGAGCGAGAGCAAGACACGCAGCGCAGAGAGCCAGACCAGACAACGTGTGAAGTGGAATGTCTCCGGATCGTCGGAGAGTTTCGAGAATGACGTCACCGTGAACGATTGCCACCACGGTGAGGATGGCAAATAGTCCGAACGAGGGCAGTGCGCGCCGTGCTACGGAGTACGAAGTGCCCATGAATCGCACCCTATGGTGCATCGGCTCGCAACGTCTAACGCTGCAACAGTCGACTCAGCGACTCTTCTGCACCCGAGGTGTGTTCGATGTCATGGTGCTGCAACTTGGAGAGGAACGTGACCGACACTTCACCGGCTTCCACGGCGCCACCGTCGGTATCGATGGGCAATGGCAACGGGTCTCCCCACGACATCTTGATGTCGAAGGAACTCGTGTGGCCCTCTTTCGGTTCCATCCGTGCCGAGACCATGGCGCGCGGGGGTTCGTGCCCCACGCGGGTGCGGCGCCATCCCTTGATCTCGTCGAGGGGAAGGTTGGGCACATTGATGTTGATCACCACCGGCTCGGCGTGGGGAGTAGCAATGAGCCCGGCAACCGCGTGCGATGCCACTGTTGCGGCGGTCTCCCAAATTTGACCCTTTACCATTTCGTCCCAGCCCTGACCTTCGACGCTGAAACCGTTGACCGCCTGACTCACGGCGACACCGCTCATTCCATAGTTGCGGCCGGTGAGTGTGGCTCCGATTGTTCCCGAGTGATACACGCTGCGTCCCACGTTGGCTCCCGGGTTGATTCCCGACACCACAAGGTCGAACTTCTTGTCGAACAGACCGAGGTGCGCCATCATCACGCACAGCGCAGGGGGACCGCTGAGCGCCCACACCTCGTCCATGCCGTCAATGTGCGCTTTGTGAATATCGGGCCGCATGATGTGAATCGCGCCGAACGCGGCGCTTGCTCCCGAGTACTCGCGATCCGGCGCAACGACCGTGACGTCGCCGTGTTCGCGCATCGCGCGCGCCAGTACGTGGAGACCCACCGAGTCGATTCCGTCGTCGTTCGTGACCAAAATGCGCATGACTACATCTTGGCGTGAAACGTGGCCGTCAGTCGGATCGGCGAGTGCCTCGAGTGACGGTTCGGCGACCGGCGATTGAACCAGAGGTGAGCAACGCGCCAACAGTGCGCTCTGACCCTCGGTAGCCATGTCCCGAGGGGGAGTCGCTACTCTCACCAACGTGCCAAGTAAAGATGCGCAGCCCGTCGAGCCTGAGCGCCAAGAGAGCCCCGATGCGTCGGAGAAGCGGGATGCACTCACGTGCATGGACTGCGGATCTCCCTATGGGCGGTATTGGCACACATCCGAGGGGCAAGCGATTCTGTGTCCGACATGCGCCACGGTCAACGGATTCGGTTGCCCCTGACAGCATCGGCGGATTCTGATCCGATGGATTAGCGTCCTTCTTAGTGGATCCCTTTCTTCTCGCCGCAGCGGCAGCCACAACTTCGGGCGTGGGATCACTCGGTGGCATGGGCGGCGCAATCATGTTGGTTCCCGCTCTCGTGGTCACGGGCACCCCGGCGTCGATAGCTGCACCATTGGGTTTGATTTCCGTGGTTGCGGGATCGGTTGCCGCCGCACCGAAACAACTCACGGAGCGAACGGTGAACCATCGCATCGGCGTCCTGACCGAAGTCGCCGCCACAGGTGGTGCGCTCGCCGGAGCATTGCTGGCAGGCTCCATCTCCGACTCCGCCATTGCGCGATTCCTCGCGGTGGTTGCCATCATTGCCGCGGTCGGTGGTGGGCGGCGCAAGGGGGTTCGCAACAAACCTGATCCTCGATTGGATGACTCGGCAGTGGGCGAATGGATGGGCACAACGGCAGGTGCGTACAAGCTGAACAGTGGCGTGGTTCCATATCGTCTGCAAAGACTCTGGTGGGGGCTGTCGGTGATGTCTTTGTCGGGTGTGATTGCCGGTATCGCTGGCATCGGTGGGGGGTTCATCAAGACTCCCGCCACCAGTGAGATCATGAAAGTGCCGGTGAAGGTTGCCGCCAGCACGACAACATTCACCATCGGCATCACTGCCTCGGCGGCGCTTATCGTGATGGCGATTCGTGGACAGATCGAGCCCCACAACGGGGCAGTCGTGATGTTGGGTGCGCTGGTGGGTGGGCAAGTCGGAACCCGCCTCCAGGGTCGCTTTTCGCCGCCCGTGATTCGTCGGGTGTTGTCGGTGTTGCTCGTGGTGGTGGCGGCGGTTCTATTGGTGCGGGGTTGATCGCATGAACGTCAACGACTCCCCACTTCGTCCGCGCGTGGATCAACTTCAGGCATCTCGCGAAGCGACTGTCGGAGCTCTTCTCGGGAAGGTTGTCGCGGCCGCGGCAATTCTCGGTTTCGTGGGTGTGTTGTTGGGGGATGGGGTCGGAGATGTACTTGCCGCCATTGCTGTCGCCATGGTGGTGGCGCTTCCGATTCTGAGAGTGACGTGGTTGATTGCGGTGTGGAAGAAGCAGCGCGACACACGCTTTGTTCTGCTGGGTTGTGGGCTGATCGTTCTGATCGTGATTGGCGTGATTGTTGCGCTGTTGCGCAGATGATCTTCGCAATATCGGGCGGAGAAGTTGTGGGACTCGTGGCAGAATCACTGACATCAACTCGCCACGTGACACTTCAGTCGACGCCGCCAAGGTTCGCTCCCTGAACCTGAGCCACCTTGATGCCGTGTGCGCGATCCAAAAAAACGCCTATCCCAAGGTTCTCCACGAAGCTCCGGAGAGTTTCGCGGCAAAAATCGAGGCAGCACCCGAAACGTGTTGGGGTGTCTTCATGGAACGGGGTCTCGGCGCATATTTGATCGCGCTTCCTTTGATGGGAACCTCCACCGTGGGCCTCGGCGACACCGTGTTCCCCAACGTCGTTGCGGCGGATCAAGCCGACTGTCTCTACCTCCACGACCTTGCAGTCGATCCGTCGCTTCGTGGCAAGGGTTGCGGTGAGGCTTTGACAGAGCATGCACTCCAGAAAGCCGCCTCGCACGGGATGGAACGGCTGGAACTTGTCGCTGTTCAGGGGGCGCAGTCCTTTTGGGTGAAGTTCGGATTTGTTGTGACTCCACACGGTGCAACGGCAAGTTACGGAGACGATGCCGTAAAGATGATCAGACTGCTTCGATAGTTCGAAAAGTATGACCATACCGATTGCACGAATGTCCCGTTGATGAACGGCTATTCGAACCGTCCTGTTTTACCATGAGGAGACATCCCAAGAGAGCCGGCACACATGATCGCAACATTGATTTGCGGAAGCCAACAAATGTTGACAAGTGCAATCAGTCAGACGCTCGAGCAACACGATGATGTTCGCGTCGTGTCGGTCACTTCGAGTTACGTGAATGCTCGTGCGGTGATTGATGAACAACCAGTCGATGTCGTCGTGAATGCGCTTCCCTTGAAGAACGGGGGCTACCAGCTTGTCAAGTGGGTGAACATTCATCATCCGGAGTCCCGTTCCATCTACGTGACCGATGGTCTGACGGATGTTGCTTCGCTCGCCATGATTCGTGCGGGGGTGTCCGATCTCATCCGAACAGATGTGAGCACCGAGGAAGTTCTTGACCATGTGGTCAACGTCGGCCATGGTGGGTCGTGTGTCAGCATTCGTGGTGCAAAAGACCTCGAAAAGCGTCTGGGCATCTCGGGAGCCCTGTATCTGATGGATCTCTCCGCTGTTGATCACGCGATTCTTGCGGGAATCTGCCACGGCCTTTCCGATAAGGAGATAGCGGTGCAGGTGTACCTGGGTTCCCAAACGGTGCGCAACCGCGTGTCAGCGATGCTGCACAAGAGCGGTTGCACCAACAGGACCCAGATCGCAATGTTGTATCTCGAGATGCTTGACATCCGAGAGTGAGCGTCAGACTCGCGGAATGGAGCTTTCGAGTGTCGTCGCAAGGGCGGTGCTGAGAGAGCGGTTGACAACGTCGCTGGCGAGTTGGGAGAGGTCGATGCTGTGAGCCTCGCTCACGCGTTGCAGAACCTCGAATGCTTGTTCCATTGAGATGCCGTGACGCTGGTTGAGGATCCCCTTTGCTTGTTCCAGTGCATTCCTGGCCTCCACAGCGATGTGAATCTTGCGGGCAACAATCTCGAGGTCATGCTGGGGGTCGACCTGAAAGAAGGCAATGGTGGTGGCATCGGCCAGAGCCTGGCCGATCAAAAGCTCTCTTTCTGTCAGTTTCTGTCGGGTCAGGAGATTGAGTGCACCAACCACGAAGTTCTGCGATCGAAGTGGAAGTGCATAGGCGGCCGAGAATCCACGTTTCACTGCGACATCTGCGAAACGAGACGTAGCC
>JBILKS010000121.1:0-4847 GCA_044376595.1 Ilumatobacteraceae bacterium
TCGACACACACGTGCCGGCAATCTGAAGAACCGCGAAGAACTCGGAGCAATGCTCTCGAACGCGGGCTTCGATGCCGATGCCATCTTCTCCGAGGTCGAGTCCGGCAGGCCGCTGGCCACCATCGGTGAAGAACACTCGCGTTACGCCGAGAGTCACCAAGTGTGGGGCGTGCCCACTTTCGTCGTCGACGACAAGGCTGTGTTCGTTCGTCTGCTCGATCTTGCAAACGGAGATGCCCAAGTCGCCATCTCCACCATCAACCGAGTCCTCGACAACATCGACTGGCCGATTCTCAACGAGTTCAAACACACGAGCGTGCCCCGATGACACACATCAACTCCGGCGTGTCCGGACCCCAGCGCATGTCGGATGCCGAAGGGATGATGTGGCGCCTCGAAAAGGACCCCTTCCTTTCGTCCACGTTCTCCAACATCTCCATCCTCGACAAGCCACTCGACTTTCCCCGCTTCGTTCGGCGGATACAACGCGCGTCCATCGTCTTTCCCCGCCTGAGACAACGCGTGCAGCCCGCACCCGCCAATCTCGGCGCACCCTTCTGGCAGGTCGATCCGAACTTCGACATCAACAACCACGTGCGCCACATTGCTCTTCCCCAACCGGGAACCATGCGGCAACTGTGCGATCTTGCCACCCTGTTCACCGCGGATCCCTTCGACCGCACTCGTTCACCGTGGCAGTTCCTGGTGATCGACGGCCTCGAAGGTGGCCGTGGTGCGTTCATCTCGAAGATCCACCACACCATCACCGACGGCGAAGGCGGCGTGCTGCTGTCGATGCAGTTCCTCGATCTCGAACGCGACGCACCCGAGCCACCCGCACTGCCGGAACCGGACTTCTCCGACACACATCCCGACGACGAGGCAGCCGACGTGTTGCGTGCCGCACTGAACGATGCCCTGCGGATTCCCTTGTCGTTCGTCAAGCAGATTCGCGACACGCTGAGCGAACCAACACAACTTCCCGCCGCCACCGCGGAGAACGCCGCCAACGTTCGATCATTGCTCAAGCAACTCGGCGACACGGATCCCGCTCGCAGCCCGCTGTGGACCGAGCGCTCGTTGCGCCGGCACCTCGAAACCCTGAGGGCTCCTTACGGCAGGTTGCGCGACGCCTCGAAAGAACTCGGCGGAACCCTCAACGCGGCGTTCGTGACTGCAGCTGCTGATGCGGCGGGTGAGTACCACCGTCGCCTGGGCGCGCCAGTCGAGTCGCTGCGCACTTCGATGGCGGTCAGCACGCGCACCAACGACGCAGAGACCAATGCCTTCACACTCGTGAGGCTCCTGGTCCCCACCGGAGAAATGCCCATCGAAGAACGCTTCGCGGCGATCAACGAACTTGCCAAGTCGGTGAAGTCGGGCTCTGACGGCGCCTCGTTGCAGACCATCGCAGGCATCGGCGCGGCGGTACCCACTTCGGTTCTCACGCGTCTTGCGCGGGCCCAGAGCCAAACCGTGGACTTCGCCACTTCCAATGTGCGCGGAGCGGGTATTCCCCTCTTCGTTGCCGGCTCGCGTTTGGTGGGCAACTACCCCGTGGGGCCGCTGGCGGGGGTGGCTTTCAATCTCACACTGCTCAGCCACGACGGCAACATGGACATGGGCCTGCACATTGATGCAGCGGCCATCAGCCAACCGGGACTGCTGAAGGAATGCATGGAGGAGTCTTTCGAAAACCTCATGCGACACGCACCGACTCCGGCACCGTCGTCTGTTCCTGAACCGATGCCACTGCCGCCGCCCGAGACGGTGGCAGTCACCGGCGCTGGCGGCTCGGCTACTCGGCCGCGATGGTGGCGACGACGGGCTTCGCGGTCAACAACGACCTGACATCGAGCAACAAGTCGGCCACTTCGCCACTGGACACCAGTTCGCGACGCAACATTTCAGCCAACGCCTTGTCGATGACGGTGAGAGCCTCGCTGATCACTTCGTTTGCCATTTCTGCTTCACGGGTCTCAGTCACTGAGGTCTCCTTCACTCTCGCTTTGACCGACTTTACCCCCACCCACCCCCAAAAGCAGGACACAGATCGGGATTGCCCTACCATCGGGCACGCATGAACCTCGACTCCACCCACGTCGTTGTGACGGGTGCCGCAGGTGGTATCGGCCGCGCGCTCGCGCGACGCTTCCACGCCGCTGGTGCACACCTCACTCTTTCCGATCTCGACACCGAAACCGACACCGCACGACTTGTTGCAGTGAGCCAAGAGTTGAACGCGAAACGTCCCGGTTCCGCCGTGGCTCTGGCCACCGATATCTCCACTCGTGACGGCAACGCCGCGCTGATCACCTTTGCCCGCCAGAACTTCGGCGAAGTCGATCTGTTTTTCGCCAACGCGGGCGTGGGGATGGGTACTGATTTGGCCTCGACCACCGATCATGCGTGGGACACCAGTTTCAATGTCAACGTCCACGCTCATCGCTGGGCCGCCGAAATGTTGATGCCCGAGTGGCTCGAACGCGGCCGGGGCTACTTCTGCTCCACTGCATCGGCAGCGGGCCTCCTTGCACAAATCGGCTCGGCACCGTATTCAGTGACCAAGCATGCCGCGGTTGCCTTCGCCGAGTGGCTGTCGATTACGTATCACGATCGCGGAATCCGCGTGAGCTGCCTGTGCCCGCAGGGCGTCAACACCAACATGCTCAATCCGCCCGACATGAGTACCAAAGTGGGTACCGACAAGTCTTTTGCAAGTGCAGGTGACGTGGTCAAGGCAGCGGGCGCCGTTCTCGAACCCGAAGACGTGGCGGAGGCCGTGCTGGCCGCCATAGAGTCCGAACAGTTCCTGATTCTGCCCCACCCCGAAGTGGCCACGTACATGGCCACTCGCGCCACCCAACACGAACGCTGGTTGGGAGGCATGCGCAAACTGCAGGCCAGGGTCTTCGGTAGCTAGACCACCAGAAGTTGCACGTCCACCCTTTCTTTAGGGTGGACCCATGATCAAGAGCCCCCGCGCACTTCTCTCTGCCTGCCTCACCGTTCTCGTCAGCGGCACCATCGCAATCGGCATGTTTCCCCCCAAGCCAGCCGTTGCCCAGCCGTTCGCATATCGCTCGGTGTCGGTGGGGTATCACCGCGTCTGTGCCGTGTCGGCGAGCAACCAAGCCCTGTGTTGGGGATGGAATCACGCCGGCAGTCTCGGCACCTCGCAATCTGCATCGACAGTTGCGTTTCCCTCGCTCGTCACCCCTCCCCCCAACGATGCCTTCGTCCATGTCGAGGTTGGGGACTACCTCATGTCGTGCGGGCTCACCACCACCGCAAACATTCTCTGCTGGGGCGAAGGCGGAGGGCGCGGCTCCATCGCCTTTCCCGTCGGGGTCCAGCCGGTGTCGCTGTCGGTTGGCGCAACTCAAGGTTGCGCCGTCGCCTCCGACAACAATCTCTACTGCTGGGGTGCGCCATCCGATTCCTCGGTCGGCGTTGGGCCCCGCGAACCCGGGCCCGCAAACATCGCTCTACGGGTTCCACTCCCCGCCGACGAAGTTGTCCAACACGTCTCAGCAGGTGTCGGCTTCACGTGCGCCACAACATCCCACGATGCCTATTGCTGGGGAACAAACGCCGAAGGTCAGCTGGGCACTGGCTACGCGATGTCCTCGGACACCCCCATGCGCGTGAACCTGCCCCATGGGGTCAGGCTCACCACGATCTCAACTGGTCTCGAGCGTGGGTGTGGAGTCGACACCAACGGTCAGGGTTGGTGTTGGGGTCGCAACTACATGGGTTCGCTTGGCGACGACACCTACGCAAACAGTCGCTCCCCTCGATCAGTTGTGGCACCACCAGGTACAGCCTTCCGCACCATCGAGACCGGTTGGTATCACACATGCGGCATCACCACCTCCAACACAGCGATGTGCTGGGGCGACAACGGTGATGGGCAACTGGCCACAGGCAACACCTACGGCGGCAAGACGCTGCGGCCAGTTGCACTTCCTGCCGACACCGGCCTCTCCCAGGTCAGTACCGGACTTGCCGTCACCTGTTTCATCGACACGGCCGGTGCATTGCGCTGTGCGGGGGTCAACTACTGGGGAAACCTCGGGCGCGGACACACCACACCATCCACAGCACTCGAGCCCATTGCCACCGTTGGTACACCCGGGTTTTCGTCCCCCCTCGTCAACAGCGTCACCACAAGCAGCGCCACCCTCACCACAACTGTCTTGTCATTCGGAGCGGCCACCGATGCACACCTGGAATACGCCCTCGACGCCTCGTTCTCCACGTCCACACGACTCCCGGTGCCCGCGCAAGCCACCCGACGAGGTATCCCACCGTCACTCGCCGATCGATTTGTGTCGCTCACAATCACAGACCTTCAACCCCGAACCACGTACTTTGCCCGCTTCGTCGGCACAAATTCCTTTGGAGTTGGCAGGTCCGAAACAGTGTCCTTCGCCACCCGGGGTGATTCGCCGGTGATCGGCGACATGACCGTGCACGGCATCACCGGTCAGTCGATCAACATTGGCATCGAGATACACCCCCACGAACTCGCCACAGACGTCTCTGTTCGTACCTCAACATCCCCCGACATGTCGAACCCCACCGTCGTCCCGGTCGGACAGTTCAATGGCGCAACCAACACGGCAGTTGGTGCCGTCATCGATTCACTCGATGCACAGACCACCTACTACCTCGTCATCGACGCACGCAATGCCCTCGGTGCCGCTTCCAGCAAGATCCTCACCGCCACCACCACGGGAGCTGCCCCAACAATCACTGGCTTCACCGCAACGAGTGGTCGACGTTCCGCCACAATCTCTGTCGACGTGTCCACCATGACCACGAAAGTCGCGGTACACATCGAA
>JBILKS010000122.1:0-4845 GCA_044376595.1 Ilumatobacteraceae bacterium
AGATGGCGCGGGGCCCGTGGCATTGTCGCTGGTCGACGGCCAACGCAACACCACCTTCGCCCACTACGTGGCCCCACGCCGGGATCGGATCACGGTACGTGAGGGTGTGAATGTCGAGTCGCTCGGTATCGACGACGATGTGATCACGAGTGTCGTTCTGGGCGACGACGTGGAAGAACTCTTCGATGCCGTGGTGGTGTGCGCCGGTGCGGTGTGGTCGCCGCTCCTCCTGCGTCGGAGCGGTGTGTCGCGTGCCGGTCTTGGTCGCCACTTGAAAGACCACCCGTCAGTTGCCATCACGGTGCAGGTGTCCGACTCGCGTGAACATGAGAAGGCGATCAGCTCGCTCGTGGTGGCTTCGTCTGACGACGGCGACAGCGACATCAACATCCTCCCGATCAATCATGTGTCGTCTTCGGATCCCCACGTGTTCTATGCGCAGATTGCCGTGGCGTTGACCCAGGTGGAGTCGGAGGGCTCCGTGCACGAGGTCGACGGCATGGCCGACATCACTCTGGGAACGTTGTCGACCGACGCCGACCGACGGCGCATGGTGAGTGCCCTTCGATTGGCCGAGGATCTCCTGGGTCACCCTGCAGTGAAGAGCACGGCGATCGATGCATTCGTCGACGAACGGGGCACCACCTTCGAGATGTTGATGGCCCACGACGACGATGCAATCACCAACTTCGCGCGGCGCTGGCCGGGGCCCTATTCACACGCCGTGGGAACCTGTCGCATGGGGAGGCGGAACAATGACGAGTCGGTGGTGGATTCCGGTGGGGCGGTACACGGCATAGGTGGCCTGTGGGTGGCCGATGCATCGGTGTTTCCCGACATCCCCAGGGCGGCCACGCAGATTCCCGTCATGGCTGTGGCCAGTCGAATCGCCCGAAACATCTCCGAGACGATTGCCTGACGACTGCGGCTCATTCCTGAGCGGAAGATGGCTGTGCGGGCCGAAGTGCCTTGCGCACCAAGAAGACCCAAGCGGCCACCGCACACAGGCTGAAGATGATCCACTGGATCGCGTACGACAAGTGTGATCCGTTGCTGAGTTCGGGGTCGGCCACTCTGGCGGGCAGGTTGGAGGTGATGGCCGGCGATTCCAGCAGGTCGACATAGAAGGGGAGCACCTCTTGACTCGACGCTGTTGCCATCTGGCCAGAGAGTCGCTCGACATCGATGCGTTGAACCTCGTCGAGCACGCCCTCGGCTGGGTCGGTGAGCGCGCCAAGGCGACGCTCTTGGGAGAGCCGAACACGGCCCAGGAACTCGATCTGGCCTGTGGGTGGCGGCGGGGTGTCGGTAGCCAGTGGGACGAATCCACGGTCGACCAAGACAACGTACGCATCGGTTCCGATGGTGGTATCGAGTGGGGTCAAGGGGTCGTAGCCGGCCGTGCCGTCTTGGCTGCGGTTCAGCACGATCACCTCGTCGGCCGGGCGAAAGGTGCCCGACACGATGACTTTTCGCCACTCGATGTCGCCGATGGGTAGTTCGATCAGCTCGGCCAGGCCAACTGGAGGTTGTGCAGCATTGGCGCGCACCTGTTGGTTGAACTCTTTGCGTTCGTCGAGGCGTTGGAACTGCCACAACGAGAGGTTGGCCATGACACCCACCAGAACGACGACCAATGCATGGATGAGAAGCCAACGCGGGGCGAGGAGTTTGCGGTATCCGGTCATGGTGCTTCGGGGACAACGGTAGTTTGTGTCCGTGCGAGGAGTCTCATCACTCACCGATCAATTCTGGTCCCGCGTCTTCGATGCAGATGTGAAGGGTGGAGAGCCGCAACCCATCGGAGATGGTCTGGTCGGAGCGAACTTCCGAGTTGCGTTGTCGAGTGTGGCCGGTCACGTGCCCGCATCCGTCGTGGCCAAAATGCCGTCTGCCGACGAAAAGAGCCGTGGGGCAGGTGTGGCCATGCGCACGTACGAGCGCGAAGCCAAGTTCTATTCCGAGATTGCCGGCACAGTCGACGTGCGCCGACCACAGTGTCATCACAGTGAATACGATCAATCCTCGGCCGATTTCGTTCTGGTGCTCGAAGACCTGGCGCCAGCCGAGCAGGGCAACCAGATTCTCGGTTGCGGCCACGAGCATGCCCGCAGCGCCGTGCGCGAACTGGCCCGCCTGCACGGGCCACGTTGGAACGACCCGCGTCTTGCAGATCATGAATGGCTGCAGCGTCGTTCGAGCACGCAAGACGCCGAGACCTTGTCGTCGATTTACAACATGTTCGTCGAACCCTTTCTGGGGCAGTTCGCCACGTATCTCAGCGCCGACCAGACAGACCTGGCGGCCCGCTTCGCGGCGTGTGTGGTCTCGTGGGTGGAGGGTCGCGGCAGCGTGTGGACAGTGACACACGGCGACTATCGCCTCGACAACTTGATGTTCGGCACGGCGGCCGGAGGACCCACAGTTGCCGTTGTGGACTGGCAAACGATCGGCCACGGGCCGGGCGCCACGGACCTTGCGTACTTTTTGGGTGGGGGAGTCACGCCCGATCTGCGGCGATCAGTCGAGCGCACACTGATTACCGAGTATCTCGACGCACTGTCTGTGTATGGGGTGGCATATTCGGTCGACGATGCATGGCGCGACTATGTCCACGAATCCTTCGCCGGCGTGATCATGAGCGTGGTGGCTTCCCAGTTGGTGGCGCACACCGAGCGGGGAGAAAAGATGTTTGCGGCCATGGCAACGCGACACCTGCAACACGCGCTCGATCTCGAAGCGTTGTCGTCCGTGGCGAGAGGCGTCGTCTGATGTCGCAGGAGCTCCCCAACTTCAAGATCCCCCACGCCGAAAAGATCGAGTGGATGGTGGAGACCAATGGTTGGGCCATCGAAACCGTGGCAGCCGGAGCCTTCACCACGGCCGAAGGCGCACCTTTCCCCGGCTATGCCCATTCCGTCAACTTTCCCGACGCCATTGGCGTTCCGGAAGTGGTGGTGTGCGGACTCACGCCGGTGGCCTGTCGCGGTTTGTTCGATCTTGTGGCCAACCTCCGCGGCGGCGGCGCCGAGTTGGTGGCAGATGTGGCACTACTCGGCTTGTTCGATGGCGAGCAGCGCGCCAAGTTCGTGAAGGTGAATCTCGATCAGTACGGAGAACTCTTCGACACCGCAACTGCGTGGCACAAGGGACTCGCAAACTATTCGGTGTGGCAACTGCTGTGGCCCGACCGCAACGGTTTCCTCCCCGACGAGGTGGGTTTCGACCAGCGCCTGCGTTTTGCGCAGCCGATCTTGGTTTAGAACTCGACTCGAGGAAGCTGACGATCTTCGTTCAGTTCTCGGGCCAAGCTGTCGAGTGCAGCCACGTGTCCCTCGATGAGATCGCGGGGCAACTGAAGCAACTGAACCAGGGTCTCGAAAGAGGACCGGTGCCGGCCGGTGACCACGCGCAACGCCTCTTCCAGAGCATCACGCGGGTTGGAGTCGTAGCTGTTCATCAGGGTCTCGACATCTCGTTTGGAGAGTGTTTTCGAGGCTGTCTCGGCGGCAAATCGCCGCTCGAGATACGGCGAGAAATAGCCGGCGTAGCGGCTGCGGAGCTCGGGGAGGCGCCAGTCGTTGCCCGTGACGCGACCACGACAGTCGGTGTGGCCGCACGAGCACGGGAACTCGTCGTAGTTGCAGCCATCCGACATTGCGTAGTCGAAGGTGAGTTCTTCGCCGATGGAGATGTCGCGCATCGCGACAACTTGGGCGGCGCCACCCATGCCGCAGTTGGGCTGACACGAATGATTCACGGCATCGCCGGGTTCGCGGACCACCGGGCCGAGCAGAAAAGAGTCCTCGTCGATCTGAATGGAACGCGCCCGTTGATCACTGGGCATGGTTTCGAACGTGGCGCGCCCCATGAGGGTCCCCCCAAAGCACGCCACGATGGTCCCTGCGGGGATCGGTTCCACGGCAAAGGTGCCAAAGCCCGCATCGGTGGTGGGGCGCATCTCGGCAAGGGGCGTGAGGTAGTTGGCGGTCATAAAGGCGCTCACATCGTGGCAGCGACCGGTAGAGTTTGCACCGAATCAGCATCACGAGCGATCACTTTGTCCGGCAACGGGCACCGTGGTCCGGCAACCGGGGACAGTCCACGGTGCCAGCTCTGGGGAAACCCGGGGGATGTGGTTGGGGCGGGTCACCGCACCAACAACGGGCGTGTCTCTCGTGGGCAGATTCGCAGCACGATCGAGACGACAGCGAAAGGAGCAGCCGATGGGACATCCTCGTGACTATCCGGCATCAGGTGCATGGCAACCGGGCCAGCCCGTGGGCACGCGTCGCTTCTTTTCGATCCCGGCCGAGCGTCCCTTTGCTCTCGATGTCGGTTCGTCTCTTCACGGAGTCACAGTGGCCTACGAAACGTGGGGAACGCTGAACTCTGACGCCTCGAATGCCATTTTGTTGTGCCACGCATGGACGGGTGATTCGCACGCAGCAGGACCAGCCGACGATGGTCACCCCACACCCGGTTGGTGGGAGGGTCTCATCGGGGAGGGGCAGGCGATCGACACCAGCGAGTGGTTCGTGGTGTGCGCCAACGTCTTGGGGGGATGCCAGGGCAGTACGGGCCCTGCTTCCTCGCACCCCGACGATGGTCGGCCGTACGGTTCGCGGTTTCCGGTCATCACCATTCGCGATATGGTGCGCGCCCAAGCCCGATTGTCTGATCATCTGGGCGTGCGCACCTGGCACAGCGTCATCGGCGGCTCGATGGGGGGCATGCAGGTTCTCGAATGGGCCGTGATGTTTCCCGATCGCGTGCGCAGCGTTGCGCCGATCGCCACGTGTCTGCAGTCCACAGCACAACAGATTGCCTGGGGTGCCATCGGGC
>JBILKS010000037.1:0-7759 GCA_044376595.1 Ilumatobacteraceae bacterium
GAGACGCTTGTCGACATCGGTGTAGAACTCAACGTTCATCGTGTAAGTGTTCTTCACTGACAACGCGTACCCCAACGCTCCCGCAAGGAAGAGACCGCCGCGAGCAATGGCCAGAATCATGTCCGGCTCGTAGCCGGACTTCGCGATGCTCGTTGCGAGATCGCGAGACGCGCTGCCGAATCCCTCCCACGTCAAAATCTCCCGCTGGTCAGTCATTGTGGCCTCCGCTCTCCAAGATCTCGAACATAGCCGTTCACTGCTCGTACGGACAATGCCGACAGCCGCTGCCACAACACCGCGAACGTGACGCGAGAAAAGCCGCCGTCATCACACTGCGACGCGTGAGTGGATCGATGTACACCGGATCCCCCACCGCTACCGCCCGCTGATGGGCCTTCATGATTGCCAGTTGGATCTCTGGATCCCGCGGCAGCCGGTTCGCCAGAGGAGTACCGAGGTGGTCGGCGCGGAGAGGTGCGACGCGATCGGACACCTGCATGAAACTAGCCACCCACATGCCGGTCACGACGTCTACAGGGTCATTGACCTCGCACGGGCTACGTAAAGTGTCCGCGTGGGCGACATCCAATCTGATCGGGCGGCCGAACCCATTCTCACGTTCCGCTCGTTTCGCTTTGGCTCGTCGGACCCGACCTCACGCATCGTGGGCGACACATTGCACATGGCCACACACACCACTCTGGGGCCCGCCACGGTCCGCATTGGACCACAGGGCCAACCCTTGCCGTCGGGCCCCGGAGCCACAGCCATCGCCAAGCGTCCATTCGATCTTCGCGGAGACACTGACACCTATACGAACCTTGAAGAGCAATGCCCCAGCTCCGTGGACAGTGTCCATTTTTCCGTTGTGCAGGCTCTCGAGAAGCGCTGGGGCCACGTACGCATCGGAGCCACCGGCGACGTGTACCGGGCTGCGCTGACAGCCACGCTCGGCCAGCGCATCACCGCCGCAGAGGCCGTTGCCCAATGGCGCCGGTTGTGCGTTGCCTTCGGACACCTGTGTGACACATCTCGTGATACCGATTCATTGTCGCTTCACTCACCCCCTGACCCCGAAGTCCTGGCTCGAGCGAGCCCATTTCAACTTCACCGTTTCGGAATCGAAGAGTCACGTGCCCGAACGCTGATCGCCATCGCCCAGGTCTTCCTCCGTCCGGGCTCACACCATCACGACCACGAAGCAGCAATGGCACGCCTGTGCCGCGATGTTCCACGATTCGGTCCGTGGACCCAGGCACTCGTTCGCTACGAGGCCCTCGGCGATCCTGATGCCGTGGCGGTGGGTGATTTCCATTTGAAGAACGTGGTCACATACGCATTCACCGGCAACCCACGCGGAACCGACGACGCAATGATCGATTTGCTCGACCCCTATCGGGGACAGCGCGGACGGATACTGATGTGGTTGGGCCTCGCCGGGATTCAAGCACCAAAGTTCGGACCACGACGACGCAACGTTGACTTCCGGCGAATGTGATCCGGAAAATACGTCACTGACCAAGCGTGGCCAGCATGGCGCTGCGCGTCTCCCAGTAAGACGGCCAACTCTTCGACACCACACCGGGATCTTCGACCTCGACCCCCGCCACACGCGCACCGAGCACACCGAATGCCATTGCCAAGCGGTGATCGTGATGGGTGGAGAGCCGAGCGCCCTGGAGTGGCGCCGGATCAATGATCAGACCATCTTCCATCACGGCAACTTTGGCGCCGCACTTCTCGAGCTCCCGTGCCAGGTCGCCGAGGCGATCACTCTCTTTGTTCCTGATGAAGCCCACCCCGCGAATGCGCGAGGTTTCGCCGGCAAAGAGTGCGACCACAGCGACAGTAGGAACGAGGTCCGAAACATCAACCATGTCGACGTCGATTCCACGCAACGTGCTCTCCAACGTACGCGATACCGAGACCGCATCGATGCCCCACTCCACATGGCAGCCCATTTGCTCGAGCAACGAGGCGAAAGCGATGTCCCCCTGCAGCGATTCTGCCGACAGATGGGGAACGGTCACGGTGCCACCACAGACGGCTGCCATCGCCAACGGATACGAAGCGGAAGACGCATCGGGTTCGACAACGTAGTGACGGTCACGATAGGGCACCTCGCCAACGAGGATCTCGAGTCCCCTGTTTGTTTCCTCCACCCCGACCTGAGCTCCGAAGTCACGCATCACGGCAACAGTCATGAGGAGATACGAATCCGACACACGTGATCCCGACACCACCAATCGCAGACCGCCACGAAGGTACGGCGCGATCAACAAAAGCGCGGTGGAGAACTGACTGGAGACAGAACCATCGATCTCGACTTCACCACCACGCAATGCGAGTCGGGTCACCTCGACAGGAAGATGCCCAGAACTTTCCAACGGCGCCACGTGTGCGCCCAATCCGGTGAGGGCATCGTGAAGATCAGCCATCGGACGTTGACGAAGCGCTGCCTCGCCATTGATGACGGTAGTGCCCGAGCGCAATGCACAGAGTGCCGTGAGAAAACGAGAAGTTGTTCCGGCCAACCGCGCGTCCAGCGTCACATCGTCGGCAGAGTCGAGATTTACTGCTGTGACGAAGCGGAAGGTGCCCGGCTCTTCTTCAACGATCTCCGAGCCGAGCAGGACCAGTCCATGGATCATCGCTGCTGAATCGTCGCCGTTGGGCACGTTCGCCACCACGGAACCTTTGCCAGCGAGCGCGGCGCACACCAGTGCCCGATTGGCAAGGCTCTTCGAACCGGGAACATCCACCTCGCAGGCAAGTGGTCCCGTCACCACTGGACAAGACACGACGTCGCCCGCCATGTCAGCGACCCGGTTTGAATCCGCGGGCCAGAAGACCACCACGGAAAAGTTCGACCTGTTCCTTTTCCACCGACACCACAGCCACGCCGCGATCACCCTCGGCAGAGTGCACCACCTCGAAGTTGGGGATGTTCACATTCAGTGCGGCTGCAAGTGTGAAGATCTCGGCCGCCGATCCGGGGCGATCGGGAATGGGAACGCGAATCTCCACCACGTCTTCGAGTGAACGGATTCTCGCGGGAAGATTGGCGCGGGCCGCACGTGCTCTCAACAAAAGTTTCTCCAAGCCGGGAGAATCGTTGTTGGACACCGTGTCCCGGAGCTCGCTGAGATCTGCGATGAAGTCGTTCAACGTGCCAACGATGGCGTCGCGGTTGGCACGACAGATGTCCAGCCAGATACCCGGCTTGCTGCTGGCGATGCGGGTCATGTCGCGGAACCCTCCCGCCGCCATGCGCAGGAGCGAGGCGTGCTCTTCCGATCGCTGATCGGCCAGTGACATGAGAGTTGCAGCCGTGAGATGGGGTACATGGCTGACGACCGCAATCAGCCGGTCGTGGTCTGTGGCGCTGAGGGCCAACACGTTTGCGCCGAGTTGGTTGGCGACTCCTGCCACCAAAGCAAAGACATTGTCGGGTGTGTCGGCCGTGGGAGTGAGGATCCACGTCGCCCCCTCGAACAAGGTGGGATCCGCGCCGTCGAGACCGTCGAGTTCTGATCCCGCCATCGGATGCCCGCCAAGGAAGCGAACGTCGCTGACGCCGGCCACGAGCGGACCCTTCACGCTTCCAACGTCGGTCACCACTCCCGTCGTCGACAACAACGCACGCGACACTTCGTCGGCGAGTTGCAACACCGGAACGGCAACGAATGTGACTTCGGCATCGGGGTCGAGACCAACTTGCTCGATGATTCCACGCTCGGCGGCCGCCTCCGGTCGTCCGGGGTGCGGATCTGACCCACGGACACTCCATCCCAGTTCGGTGAGACGAGCGGCAATGGACCCGCCTATCAGGCCGAGGCCGATCACGTTGGCGCTGCGCTGTGCCATAGGGCTCACACCCTACCGACGCGGCTTGGCGGCCATTGCTTCGACAAGCGCCTTCCGTTCTGCGAGCGACAATTCACGCCACGCCCCGGGCTTCAGTTTGCTGTCGATGAGGGGACCGATCCTGACACGAACCAGACGCTCCACTCGGTGGCCAACCGCTTCGATCATTCGACGAATCTGCCGATTGCGTCCTTCGTGAATGGTCATCGACACCGTCATGTCGCTGCGCTGGCTGACCTTGGCCTCAGCAGTCTTGCCGTCTTCGAGCTCCACGCCGTCGCGCAGCCGACGCAGTTGACTCTCCGTCAGGCGGGGATTGCCTTCAAGGAGAACGAGGTACTCTTTTTCCACTCCCTTGCTGGGGTGGGTGAGAAAGTGCGTGAGTTCGCCGTCGTTGGTGAGAAGCAACAATCCCTCGGTTTCGCCGTCCAAACGACCCACCGGAAACACCCGCGGCGACTGTGGAACGAGATCCACAACCGTTGGTCGGCCGTGGGGATCGTGTGCGGTGGAGATCACGCCACGCGGCTTGTTCAGCAGGTAATAGACGAAATCGGGGCGTGCGCCAATGGGAACTCCATCGACAGCAATGACATCGGTCAGGGTGTCGACACGACGACCCAGTTCGGCAACGTCTCCGTTCACCGTGACGCGGCCCTCAGCTATCAGTTCTTCGGAAAGCCTTCGACTCCCCCATCCCAAGGCGGCGAGGACCTTCTGGAGACGCTCCCCTTCGTAATCGTTCACAGTGGAGTCACTCGGCCGATGCCGGTGGCTCGAGACTCGAGAGGTCACTTTCCACCGGAGTGATGCGCAATGTCGACTCGAGTGCCTCGACAACTTCTGCGTCAGGCACAAACTCGGCCAACGGCGGAAGTTCGTCGAGCGAGTCCAAACCAAGCTTCTCGAGGAACAACTGCGTGGTCCCCCACAACACGGCCTGACCCGGACCACTGTCGTGACCGCGTTGCTCGATCAATCCACGCGACTGCAATGTGCGCACGACGGCATCGGGATCCACTCCGCGAATCGAGGCAATTTGCAACCGCGAGATCGGCTGTTTGTAGGCGATGATCGCCAGCGTCTCCAATGCGGCAGCAGACAGGCGGGCACGCTGTCCGTCGAGAACAAAGCGCTCGACGTATGCAGACACATCCGGATGGCTTTGGTAGCGATAGCCACCGGCAATTTTGACCAGCTGGAAACCGTGTCCGGCGTCGGCGTAGGCCGCGGCGAGTCGCGCCACCAGGCTTTCCACTTCGGCTACGGGCATTTCGAACAACTGCGCCAGGAGTTCTGCTGGCACGGGTTCGATGGCCACCATCAAGATGCCCTCCACGGCGCGGATGAACTCTTCTGCACTCGTGACGGTGTCGTTGCTTGCGGATTCACCGTTGTCAAACTCATGGTTTTCGGCTTGGTCGTTCATTTAGCCCTCGTAATCGTCGATCGGGAGAGAGGATGCAGCGGCCATATTGTCGTCGCCGATCCATCGAATCTGAATGTCACCGAAGCGCTCGGCCTGATCAAGGTCCACGAGACCCTGTTTGAACATCTCGAGAAGAGCCAAGAATCGCACGACCACCTCGAGGCGTTCCACCTGGCCGGCGGTGAGCTGGCGAAAGCTGATGTGCTTGACCGTGGGCAACGTGGAGACCAACTCGGTGACCGCATCAGCCACACTGGCGCGAACGGGCGCCACGTGAAAGAGATCGATGCGTGCAGGCTCGGGCTTGGGCGCCAGTGCCCGGGTCATCGCCTTGTGAATCTTGGTCGCGGTGACGCCTTCCATGAGGTCGGGCAACAGGTCGCCGAAACGCTCGTCTGGACCCACGGTGCGCGGGAACGACCTGTCGGCAATCTCTGCAAGCTGCAGAAACACCTGCGATACGTCCTTGAAGGTCTTGCATTCCAGCAGGCGTGCGAGCAGAAGGTCGCGCTCTTCCCACAGGGCCAGTTCATCGTCGAGGTCCACGTCGTCGCGGCCCGGCAACAAGCGACGGGCTTTCAGCTCAACCAACGTCGAGGCGATCAACAAGAACTCGGTGGCGATCTCGAGGTCGAGGGCCTGCATCTTTTCGATCTCGGTGAGGTATGCATCGACGATGGTGCTGAGCGACACCTCGTGGATGTCCACCTGCTCCCGCAGAATCAGGTGCAACAAGAGGTCAAATGGCCCCTCGAAGACCGGCGTGGAGACTGCGTACGACACCGAATCAAACCTACTCGCCTCGCCCCGATTCCGACGACTACCATCCGCCCGTGACCCGCGTTCTGTCCTGCATCCAACCCACCGGAGCCGTCCATCTCGGCAACTATCTGGGAGCGCTGCAGCAATGGGTCCTTGGACAGTCCAAAAAGGACGTCTTTCACGGGATCGTGGATCTTCACGCACTTACCGTCACCGACACACCAGGCGTGCTCGGCACCAACACGGTGGAACTGGGTGCCATGTTGTTCGCTGTGGGGCTTGATCCCGACGTGGCCACAGTCTTCGTCCAGAGCCACGTTCCCGAGCATTCGATTCTCGGGTGGATCATGGAATGCACGGTGTCATACGGGGAGCTGTCCCGAATGACCCAGTTCAAGGACAAGTCAGCCAAGCGCGAAGCGGATTTCGTATCGGCCGGACTCTTCACGTATCCCGCGCTTCAGGCCGCCGACATCTTGTTGTATGACGCCAACGAGGTACCCGTGGGCGCCGACCAACACCAGCACATCGAAATCACGCGCGACATTGCGATTCGTTTCAACCATCGCTTCGGGGACACTTTCGTCCTTCCCAAGGCGGTGACCCCGCCGCAGGGTGCCCGTGTGATGGATCTCCAGGAACCGTCCAACAAGATGTCGAAGTCGGCAACGTCCGACGCTGGATGCGTCTATTTGCTCGACACACCGGCTGCGATCATGAAGAAGTTCAAGCGCGCCGTTACCGACAGCGAGTCGGATGTCTTCTACGACCGCGAGAAGAAGCCCGGCGTATCGAACCTTCTCGACATCCTTTCTGCAGCTACGGGCACCGCACCGCACGACCTCGCGGCGAACTACTCGCAATACGGCCCTCTGAAGACCGACGCGGGCGAAGCCGTGGTGTCGATGCTTGCACCCATCCAAGAGCGCTACAACGAGCTGATGACGGATCGGGCTGAACTTCAGCGACTCTTGCGCAAGGGTGCCGACAAGGCACGAGCCGTGGCATCATCCACCCTCGACCGCGCCAAGCAAGCAATCGGTTTCCTTGCCTACTGAGCGAATCGCAAGCCCTGGCGATCCCAGAGGACCGAAGGTGTGGTGCCTAATAGGCGTCGTCGGCTTCTCTCAAGGCCTGGGCAGCCGCGTCGTTTGACCGACCTGCCACCATGTCGACCGTCCGTTGATCCCCACCTGCTCGCGCAATGGCTTGCGCGCCGATCTCTTCGTGGCGCCGGTACACACGCATCTCGCGGGTGAGCCCGCCGAACAACGTGGCCGCTACACGACCGCCGCGACCGAGTGAACACTGCGCCTTTCCTACGTCATGCAGCAGTGCCGCCGCCATCTCCGCAGGCCGCGCATTTGGCACCATCGTCATGAATCTTCGCGCGACCACGACTGCATGCCGGCGATCCCGCACATCCATGGTCGACCACAGCGTCAGCAACGACTCGGGCAGATGCACGCGTGCGAAGTCGGTATCAGAGGCCTCAGTGGTGACCGGAGTGCCCATCTCCCTGTAGCGCGACGCCAAATGGGCCAACTTTCCCATCAGCGCATCACTCTGGATTGACGGGCACGTGGATGAGCCTCTGCATAGACCTGCCAGAGGCGCTCTTGGGATACGCGCGTGTACACCTGCGTGGTGGTGATCGAGGCATGACCCAAAAGTTCCTGCACAATGCGCAGATCCGCCCCG
>JBILKS010000061.1:0-6656 GCA_044376595.1 Ilumatobacteraceae bacterium
GATCAAGAAGATGAGTGGCACAGGAATGCCGCAGCGCGTGTGGCGAGAGTTCACGATCGATACCCGCACGCACGCCGGCATCGCGCACCACGTTCCATGCCACTTGGCGACTGAGTCGCGTGCCACGGCCACCCAAGAACACCGACACTGCATCGTCGCGCTTTCGCCATTGCATTGGCACCATTGCCTCGCGGCCCCGCGTGATCCACTGTTCGAGGGCCTGGTGCGCCACTGAACCAAATGGCACCACACGCTCCTTCGACCCCTTGCCGAACAAACGCACCAAGGAAGACTCCATGTCGAGGTCGGACAAGTTCAGACCGCACACTTCCGACACGCGGGCTCCGGTGGCGTACAGGAACTCGAGGAGTGCGCGGTCACGCAAACTTCGCGGCTCGTCGCCCACCACACTGGCGATGAGGCTCTCGATCTCGTCTTCACTGAGTGGCTTGGGGATGCCGGCGGGCTTGGCGATGCCTTCAGCCATCGATGCTGGATCGTCGTTGCGCAGCTGCTCTTCCACCATGAATCGATGCAGCATCCGTATCGCCGAGAATTGACGCGCCAAACTCGACTTGGCAGCACCCGACGCCAGCCGGGCCGCAAGAAATGCCTCAATGTCGCCAACGGTGCACTTGCCGATGCTCGCCTTGTGGCTGCTCAGCCATCCCGCATACTGGACCAAGTCCCGACGATACGCCGCAATGGTGTTGTTCGAACGGCCTCGCTCCACCACCAGCCAGTCCAGAAACTCCTGGACTTCCTCAGGCACACCGTCGACGCCGCTCATCTAGAGCAACTCTGCCACCCATTGGAGCGCCACAAGAGTCTTTGAGTCGGTGATGTGTCCACGGCGCGCTTCGTCGAGTGCCTCGGCAAGGGAAATCTCGCGCACTTCCATGTGGTCCTCTTCGGGACCGTGGCGCTCGACCGGCACCCGACTCACTCCACAAGCGGCGAAAATCTCCACCGTTGAATTGGTGATTCCCGGAGCAGAGGCCATCACTCCGAGATAGCGCCAATGAGCCGCCTCGAGGCCGGCCTCCTCGGCCAACTCCCGACGTGCAGTCATCTCGGGTGGTTCATCGGCGATGTCGCGCATCCCAGCGGGGATTTCCCACATCGCCTCTCCGAACGCGGCGCGGTACTGGCTCACCAGCACCGTTGTGACGCCCTCTGCGCGGGCACCTTTCAATGATTCGAAATCAGGTGCATCGACAACCACCACACCAACCGCTCCGGGTGACTCCACGTACGTCCGCACGAACTCTTCGCCTTGCGGGCTCGTGAGATGGTCCTCGATCAGCGACCACACCGCCCACTTGTGCAGCACGGCGCGCCGGCGGGATCGGAACGACACGGCTGAACTACGACTGGACAGTTGCGGCGCTGGTGGTGTTGCCGCTGGCGCGATGTTGCAGCGCGGCGCCGATGAGGCCGACAAAGAGCGGATGGGCACGGTCGGGTCGGCTCTTGAACTCGGGGTGGGCCTGTGTTCCGACCCAGTACGGATGATCGGTGGCCTCGACGAACTCGACGAGACGCTTGTCCGGCGATGTACCGCTGCAAAGGAAACCCTTTTCTTCGAAGCGCGACCGGAAAACCGAGTTGAACTCGTAGCGGTGGCGGTGTCGCTCACTCACCACGGGTTCGCCGTAGGCGTTTGAGACCTTCGACCCGGGAGTGAGCACTGCATAGTACGCACCCAGACGCATCGTGCCTCCCTTGTCGGAAACGTCACGCTGGTCGTGCATCAGGTCGATCACGGGGTACGGAGTCGATGGATCGAATTCCGTGGAGTTGGCGTCGCCCATTCCGAGCACGTGACGTGCAAACTCGATGGTCATCACCTGCATACCGAGGCACAAACCGAGGCACGGGATCTTGTTGACACGGGCGAACTCGGCCGCGGCAATCTTCCCCTCGATACCGCGTGAGCCAAATCCTCCCGGAATCACGAGACCGTCGAGATGAGCCAAGCGCCCTGCAGCCAACAGACCTTCGACCTCTTCGGCCTGGATCCAGTCGATCTCCACTTTGGCTCCGTGATGGAAGCCGGCGTGCTTGAGACTCTCGACCACCGAGAGGTAGGCATCCTGCAGATCGACGTACTTGCCGATCAAGCCGATACGAACAGGCTTCACGGAGTCTTCCACTCGTTTCACGAAGTTCTGCCACGGACCGAGATCGATGGTGGTGTCGAGTCGCAGGGTGTCGCATACCACGGTGTCGAGGCCTTCGGAATTGAAGATGAGTGGCAACTCATAGATGTTGCGCGCATCGGCGGCGTTGATGACATTGGCCTCGGGCACGTCACACTGATTCGAAATCTTGCGCTTCAGGTTCTGACTCAGCGGCTCTTCGCTGCGACACACGATGACATCGGGCTGGATTCCACGGCTGCGCAACTCGGTGACACTGTGCTGAGTGGGCTTGGTCTTCTGCTCTCCACTGGGGCCGATAAACGGCACCAATGTGACGTGGATGTAGCAGACATTGTCACGTCCGGCCTGGTTCTTGAACTGCCGGATGGCCTCGAGAAAAGGCAAAATCTCGATGTCACCCACGGTTCCACCCACTTCGGTGATGACCACGTCGACATCGTCGGTGGAGACGCGGTGTATCCGACGTTTGATCTCGTCGGTGATGTGCGGAATGACCTGTACGGTCTTGCCCAGGTAATCGCCACGGCGCTCTGCGGCCAGAACGGCCATGTAGATGGAACCCGTGGTGGCGTTGGATGAACGGGTGAGATTTTCGTCGATGAAGCGCTCGTAGTGACCCAAGTCGAGGTCGGTTTCTCCACCGTCGTCGGTGACGAACACTTCTCCGTGCTCGAAGGGGTTCATGGTGCCCGGATCCACGTTGATGTACGGATCAAGCTTTTGCATGGTGACCCTCAGTCCACGCATCTTCAAGAGACGCCCGAGTGACGAAGCGGTGAGACCCTTGCCGAGCGAACTCGCAACCCCTCCGGTCACGAAAATGTGCTTCGGCATGACTTCCTCCCGTCAGATTGTCAGCAACAGCATGACGGATTTTCAGAGTACCACCTTGGTGGGGACAACCCCGAAACTACCGAGCCAGTAACTCCCGGGCGTGTTCGATGGCAGCTGTTTTCGCCTCGCCTCCCGACAGCATCCGCGCCAGTTCGTCGACGCGCTCGTCGTGGCTCAGCACCCGCGCACTGGCGAACGTGACGTTCTTCTTCACCGTCTTCGAGATTCCCACCTGAGTCGACGACTGCGCGGCCACCTGGGGCAAGTGCGTGACAACGAACACCTGATGATGCCGCGCAACTTCTTGCAATGCCGCACCCACCGCTACGGCAGCCCTGCCGCCGATTCCGGCGTCGACTTCGTCGAATACCAAGGTGGGTGGCGCTTGGGTGAGAACGAGGCGGAGTGCGAGCATCACGCGTGCCAACTCACCGCCCGACGCCACCTTGGCCAACGGCGCCGGCGGCGATCCGGGGTTGGTGGTGATCAGGAAACTCACAGCTTCGCCGGACGGGTCGCTGCTGGAGGTGGGAACCACGATGCCCACCTCGGCGGTGGGTAGGGCAAGTTCGCGCAATCTGGCCTCGACGGCCTTGGCCATGGTCGGAGCGGCCTTCTTGCGGGCATTTCCCACCTTTGTGGCCGCCGACTGCAATGCCGCCAGCGCCGCAACACGCTGAGCGTCGAGTTCGCGTGCGCGCTCGTCATGGCTCTCGAGGTCGGCAAGCCGCTTGCTGGCCCCATCGAGAAAGACCTGAACGTCTGCCAACGTGGGTCCGTACTTTCGACACAGGTCTCTCAGGATCCGGCGACGCTCGCTGACCCATGCCAGTCGCTGGGGGTCTTCCTCCATACCCTCGACCATCCGGCGCATCTCGGCAGCGATGTCCTCTGCCTCGGTAGCAAGGGCAACAAGACGCTGTTCGAGATCGGGAAAGGCGTCTCTTTGGTGAAGTTGAGCGAGAGCCTGGCGGATGAGGTCGCTTGCCGCCGTCTCGTCGGCCAGAAGATCGCGAGCGCGGCCCACTGATTCACGGTTGGCCAAAACGTTGCCCAGGAGTTCCTCTTCCTTGCGCAACTCCTCGTCTTCGTCGGGACCCCCGGGTTCGGCGGCAAGGATCTCATCCACCTGAAAGCGCAGAAGATCGATCTCGCGATTGCGTGACTGCTCGTCGCCGCCCAAGCCAGCCAGGGCCTCGTCGATCTCGGCCACCCGCCGCTTGGCCGCGGCGATCGGCGACAGATCGATCTTTGCAAAGGTGTCGAGTGCCTCGCGTTGAGCCTTTTCGTGCAAGAGACTCTGGTGCGCATGCTGTCCGTGGAGGTCGACCAACCGCGCCCCGATGTCGGCAAGACCACCAACCGTGGCGAGGTTGCCATTGATGTAGGCGCGCGAGCGACCGTCGGCGGGAATGACACGACACAGAATTACTTCGTTTGTGTCGGGGTCGCTGTTGGCGGGATCGATGAATCGACCCTCGACGCGCGCCTCGCTGCATCCGTGGCGCACCATTCCCGCCTCGCTGCGCCCACCGACCAGCAGGTTGATCGCCTCGATGATCATGGTCTTGCCCGCGCCGGTTTCACCGGTAAAAGCAGTGAATCCACTATCGAATTGGATGGTGACAGAGTCGATGATCCCGAGATTGCGGATGTTCAACTCTGCAAGCATCAGTCTGCTCCCAAACCGAACTTCTCGCGCAGAATCTGGTGAAAGCCCCGCTCGCCCACATGCAAGAAGCGTGCCACCTTGCCATCTGCCGTGACTTCGACCGTGTCACCAACGTGAAGGTCGAGAAACTGCAGTCCATCGATTGCCAAACTCACTCCGCGATGCCCCCGCACCGTGATTGACACCGTTTCTTGCGGCCCCAGCACCAGTGCACGATCGAACAACATGTGGGGTGACACCGGAGTGAGAATCATGGCGCGATGTGTGGGCGACACCACTGGTCCGCGCGCAGAGAGTGAATACGCAGTGGATCCTGTGGGGGTTGCCACGATGAGACCATCGGCGGAATACGTGGCGAAGTGACGACCTTCGATGTCCACCTCGAGTCGGACAGTGTGACCCGACTCCACCTTTTCCACGACCATTTCGTTCAACGCACGCAGTGTGTGCTTCTCGCCGGACACCTTGACAACACGAACGTCGAGCAACATCCGCTCTTCGAGCACACCGCCGACGGGCAGTCGACCTTGACGAAGTTCGTCGAGAACATCGATGGCCTCGTCGGGATCGATGGTGGTGAGATACCCGAGAGTTCCGCAGTTGACTCCCAGCACCGGCACCGGCGCACCCGCAATCATTTGCACCGCCCGCAGGACCGTGCCGTCGCCACCCAACGACACCACGAGGTCGCACGAAGGAAAGTCGTCCTCACGAATCCGGATGGCATGCGAGTTTGCCCACTCGCGGATCTGCGTGGCGGTGGCCACGGCATCGTCGCGCTCGGGATTGATCACGACACCGAGCGAGCTCAACGAGATAGATCCGGACACAGCCCTTATCTTTACCCATGGGTGTGGGCATCACGTATTGCCCACACGAAGAACTCCCTGTTCCCCTCTGTTCCGGTGATCGGCGACTCGCAGGTACCGCGCACATCGCATCCCTCGGCCTCCAATGCCCGTGTCACGGCCGCCACAGCCTGAGTCTGCACCTCTGGGTCGACCACCACTCCGCCCTCGGGCACGGCATCCCTCGGTGCCTCGAACTGGGGCTTCACCATGAGGACCAAATCGCCTCCCGGACTGGCCAGAGACACGAGCGCCGGCACGATGGAAGCCAGTGAGACGAAACTCAGGTCCGCCACCACAAGGCCGGCTCCCCCTGCATAGCCCTCGACGCTGGCCAGGCGATCAGCGGCAAGCGACGTGATGTTGGTGGACTCCCACGAGGTCACTCGATCATCAGCGAGGAGCTTCTGGTGGATCTGTGCTCGGCCCACGTCGACAGCAATGACGTGCCGAGCGTTACGTTGCAGAAGGCAATCGGTGAACCCTCCCGTGGAGGCCCCCGCATCGATCGCACAACGTCCACGTGCATCAATTCCAAAAAGCTCGAGAGCTCCATCCAACTTCAGCCCACCACGCGACACGAACCGGGCGGGCGGAGCGATCACGGAAATCGCATCGCCCGGCGCAACCATCGAGTTGCCATTGGCCACCACGGCGCCGTTCACCCGAACACGATTTGCCGACAGCACCGCCCCGACATCCTCCCCGGGCAACAAGAGGCCGCGTCGTACGACTTCGTCGCGCAACATGCGACGTGGTGCCATCAACGACCACCCAACAGCTGGTCGGCAATTGCGGCGAAGTTGTCACCTGCCATATCGAAGGAAATGCCATCCACCGGCCCGGCACAGGGTTCCAACACGCCACTCCACACCTGTGCGTAGGCAATGCCCATCGAACGAGCGAAGCCTCCGTCGGTACTCGGCCGATCCCCCACCATCACTTCGATTCGACCCTCCACATGGGGAACCAGCGCCCTGGCAAGTTCGGCCATGGGAACATGTGGCTTGCCCGCAATCAACGGCGTCTGGCCGCTGCCGTATGCAAAAGCCGCCAACATCGATCCCCCGCCGGGCCAAGCCCCCTCGGCCGTGGGGTACGTGGCGTCATCGTTGGTTCCGACAAGCCGCGCACCTT
>JBILKS010000123.1:0-4838 GCA_044376595.1 Ilumatobacteraceae bacterium
CTTGCCTGTGAGACGGCAGCCGTGCCCCGCAGGCGCATGGCCGTGTCGCTTCCCACCGTGTTGAGTCGGGCATCGATCTCTGTGTCGACACGACTGATGAAGAACGAGGCGACACTGGATACCGCGGAGAGATCTCGCATCGGGTCGGCGGCCAATTCGACGAGACCGTCGATGTAGGCATTCATCACTTCTGCATAGCGGTCGAGGCTGAAAATCAAAGTGACATTCACGCTTCTTCCCTCGGCGATCATTCGACGAATGGCCGGTATTCCCTCTTGTGTCGCCGGAATCTTGATCATGACGTTCGGCATGTCGATGCGCTCGTGCAGCGCGCGCGCCGCGCGCAAGGTGCCGTCGGTGTCATGTGCGAGCGAGGGATCGACTTCGACACTGACGAATCCATCGAGCCCGCATGTCGACTCGTGGGTGTGCGCAAACAACGAGGCGGCGTCGCGGATGTCGGTCAGAACCATCTCCCAGTACGCATCGACAACGTTGGCGCCAGTCGATATCAACTGTCGGAACTGGGCATCGTAGTCAGTCGATCCCATGATGGACTTCTGGAAGATGGTGGGGTTTGACGTGAGGCCCCTCACTCCCGCTTCGATCAACTGCCTCAGTTCGCCCGAGTGCAACGCGTCGCGCCGCAGATTGTCGAGCCATGGGCTTTGTCCGCACTCCTCAGCCAATCGTCGGAGGCGGTCGGACGTGACTGCAATCGGCATAGTCCCGAATGTAGTTGCCGGATCTACAGATCTTTCGCTCTTTGGGCCACGTTGTCAGGGGTGATTCCGAAGTGGGCAAGAGCGGCGGCACCCGGAGCACTTGTCCCGAACGAATCGATGGCCACAACCTCGTCGACGAAACGCTCCCAGCCGAACGACGATCCAGCTTCGACGCCGAGAGCTGGAATATCGGAGGGAATCACTGCTTCGCGATATTCGTCGTCTTGCGCGGAGAACAGCGAGAGGCACGGTGCCGACACGACTCGCGCAACCACTCCGTCGTCGGCCAGCAATCGAGCGGCATCAAGACAAGTAGCAACTTCGCTACCCGTACCCACCAATGTGACATCGGCGTCTTCGGCATCCACGATGACGCCTGCGCCGCGGACCACCGCGTCGCCGCTCGTGACCATCGGAAGATTCTGACGGCTGAGGATGAGGGCGGTGGGTCCGTCAAAGCGCAGCGCCTGGAGCCACGCAGCACCTGTTTCGCGCGCATCGGCCGGGCGAATCACCTGCAGGCCCGGGATGACGCGCAGTGATGCCAGATGTTCCACCGGCTGGTGTGTGGGACCGTCTTCGCCCACGCCCACAGAGTCGTGCGAGAACACGAAGACGACCTTGGCCTTGCTGAGTGCCGCCAACCGAATGGCCGGACGCATGTAGTCGGCAAAGACAAAGAATGTGCCCACAACCGGCACGAGATGCCCGTGTAATGCGAGGCCGTTGGCAATGGCGCCCATGGCGTGCTCACGAATCCCGAAATAGAGCTGCCTACCGCTGCGATCGCTTCTGCTGAATGCCGTGTCGGGTGTCAGCTTTGCACCCGTGTTGCCCGTGAGGTCAGCGGCTCCGGCCACGACATTTGGCAAGACAGCTGTGGCGGCGGCGAGGACCTTCTGGATTGCCACGCGGGTCGCGGGCGTTTCATCGTCGTCGAAAGTCGGCAGCGCGGGCGCCATCTTCGTGTCCAAGGAGACGAGCGAAAAATCAGCAAGCACATCAGCGGATAGGCGTGATTTCTGCTGCCATGCTTCGTACGCGTCGATCGATCCCGTCCCGACGCGACGGCGATATTCCACCAAGAGGTCCGCCGGAACCCAGAAAGCCTCATTGGGTATTCCCATCACAGCCTTGGTGCGCTCGATGTGCTCCGCAACGAACGGGTTGCCGTGCGCGGCATGCTTGTCAGTGAAGTCCGGCGAGGGGAACCCGATTCGGGTGGGCAGAACGATCATTGTTGGGCTTCCGCGATGTGCCTTGGCTCGGTTCAAAACCGCCTCGAGCGCGTCGCAATCCTCGGCAATGTCACCGGCTTCGATGATGTTCCAACCGTACGCGGCGAAGCGTTTCGGCACGTCGTCCGAGCAGGTGAGCGAAGTGGATCCGTCGATCGTGATCTTGTTGTCGTCGAAAATGCAGACCAGACGGTCGAGGCCGAGGTGACCTGCGAGTGACGCGGCTTCGTGGCTCACTCCCTCCATCAGACAACCGTCGCCGACGACGACGAAGGTGTGGTGGTCGAAGACGTCGCTGCCAAGACGCGAGCGAAGGTGCTCTTCTGCGATGGCCATGCCAACAGCGTTGGCGAAGCCCTGTCCGAGTGGCCCGGTGGTCACTTCGACACCCAAGGTGTGGCCCACTTCGGGGTGGCCAGGAGTGCGGGAGTTCAGTTGACGGAAGGACTTGAGGTCCTCGAGCTCCAAGCCGTATCCACCGAGAAAGAGCATGGCGTACTGGAGAATCGACGCGTGACCGTTGGAGAGGATGAATCGATCGCGTGACGGCCACGAGGCATCGGCTGGGTTGTGTTTCAGTACGCGGGTGGACAACACGTGCGCAAGCGGCGCGAGCGACATCGCAGTTCCCTGGTGGCCGCTCTTGGCGGCAAATGGTGCATCCATTGCAAGCCCACGGATGACGGCTATTGATGTCGAGTCGAATTCGCGTTGTTCCACGCGAAGAACCCTAATCGGCGACTGGAGGGAGCAAGGTAAGGGGAACGAGATGCCAGGGCTCGCGGTTGATGCGGCAATGTGCAAACACCTGACCGAGCTCGGCGAATTCCAACTCGGCGCGAACGAGTCGATACGTGAACTTTCCCGGATCGACACGGAAAGGACTGACATTGCGGGCCACTTGTTCGGTGTCTTCGGTGAGACCTTTGCGGAACACAACCTCGAACACGCCTTCACCAGATTCGGTGGGCTCGCAATAAATCAAGGCCACGAGATGGGGAGTCAACGTGAACGGTGGTTCGCTCGGGGCCACGGTGGAGAAAAACGCGCCAGTGAGGTCGATGCGCGCGGCCGGTCCGGCAACCTGGCGCATTTCGAAGTTGTCGACGAAGAGGGTGGAGACGAGATGCACGACGAAACGTTATGCGGCAATCGGTTCAGACTGACCGACCAGTTTGATTTCGGTCAGACGAACGCGGGCCAAACGCACCGAAGCGAGGGCCTTGATGACCCACCAGCCGTAGTCGATTTCGAACCAACGGTGGGACAAACGCGCCGAAGTCGGCGCTGCGTGATGATTGTTGTGAAGTCCTTCACCGGCCGTGAGAAATGCCAGGAACTGAAGGTTGCCGGCGCTGTTGGCGTAGGGACGGCGACCGAAGTGATGACCGATTCCGTTCACCGCGGCCGAGCCGGCGAGATACAGGTTGACGTGCACCAGTGCGGCCACGAGACCCACCCACAGTCCGAAGACAAGACACAACGAGGTGATGCCGATGGTGAGGCCCAGAATCGTTCGGTCGAAAAACAGCCTGTCCCACCGGTCGGCGGGCATGTCCTTGGCGTAGCGCTGAACGGTCTCGGGTTGGGTGGCGCAACTGCGATACAGGGCGACGTTCTTCATTTGCACCGTCTTCCAGCCGAGCAAAACAGGGGAGTGCGGGTCGCCCTCGACATCGGTGAAAGCGTGATGCTTGCGATGGACGGCAACCCACTGGCGGGGTCTGATTCCCGTGGACACCCAGAGAACGAAACGAAAAGCAAACGAGGCAGGGGCACGCAGCACAAGGGCTTTGTGAGCCATGGCGCGGTGCAGGTACACGGTTGTCCCGATGTTGGCCACGACAGTCACTGCCAGCCCGACAAGGAAGGCTGTCACAACACCGACAAGCAGTGAGTGAGCCGGAATGACGCCACGCAAAAGATCTTCCATGGAGTCACCTTAGCAACCTACCGACAGGTAGGTAGGCAAGAAGGTACACTTCACACGTGGTGAACGACTCCGATGCCGAAGGGTCAAAGCCTCGCTCCATGCGAGAGGCAATTCTGCACGAAGCCACTCAGCTGTTCGCCGACAACGGATTCGAAGGCACTTCCCTGAACGACATCGCCGCAGGGGTGGGCATCAAACGACCGAGTCTTCTCCATCACTTCTCCAGCAAGGACGAGTTGTACGGGGAAGTCTTCGAACACATGCTGTCGGAGTGGCTGGAACGAGTGGAATCGGCCATTGTTCAGCCGGGTACGGGTTGGGACAAGTTCGCCTTCGTCATCTCTGTGGGCTTCGACGTCTTTGCAGAGAACACTGCCTATGTTCGGTTGATGCGCAGAGAGGCGCTGGACGGTGGTGGCCGCCTCGGTATCGATCTCGTCGGTGTCGTTGCACCGCTTTTCGACACCGCGGTCGAATGGATGGCGGAGCAGATGAGTGCGGGGCATTTCCGCCAGAGCGATCCTCGACACACCGTGATCACGGGCTACGCAGTGCTTCTCAGCTACGTGTCCGACGCGCCATTTCTCGACGGTCTTCTCGGGGCGCCAGCCCTCGAACCACTCATGCTGGAGCAGCGCAAGACCCATATTCTCGACTTCTTCCGCAGGTCCTTAGTCTCCGACCCGGCCTGAGAACTACTCTTCATCCGTGGTTACTTCACCATCGGGCCCATCCGAACAGCCTTCAACGACACGGTTCGTCATCGACTCCGGCACAGACCACGTCTGTTTCCATGTCGACCAGTTCTCCACTCACCTCACTGACCTTCCGGTGGTTCTGTTTTTCCACGGGACAACGATGGATGCAACGGCCTGGCAGCAGATCATCAGCATGAATGGCGGTGCGTACAACGCTGTCCGCATCGATTTTCCGGGGTCAGGC
>JBILKS010000124.1:0-4823 GCA_044376595.1 Ilumatobacteraceae bacterium
CACGAAAGTGGAGTTGATTCCAGCATGACGGGCTGCAAAAGCGATGGCGCCGGCCGTGTCGAGGGGTTCGGGTTCGACTGCGTACTCGAGCGTGATGTCGCCGCACTTCCCCCCGGGGAAGGCCTCGAGAAATGGTTCGGGTTTGAATCCCAAAGCCAGCACGGCGCGGGTCACCCCCGCAGATTGGAGGCTCCCCAAAATGCGCGTGACGATGGGAACGTTGCCCACCGGCAACAGCGGCTTGGGCGTGGTGAATGTGAGGGGTCGCAAGCGAGTGCCGAAGCCACCCACCAAGATGACCGCGTCCATCCGCTCGGTGCTATCCCTGTGTCGTTGTTGTTGCGCCTGCGGCCGTAGACGTGGTTGCGCCTGCGGCCGTAGATGTGGTTGCGCCTGCGGCCGTAGACGTGGTTGCGCCTGCGGCCGTAGATGTGGTTGCGCCTGCGGCAGTAGACGTGGTTGCGCCTGCGATAGTTGTGGTGGGAGCAGTTGCTCCACCGTCGACCGCACCGAGTTCGGGCAGGTTGATTGCCGAGTCAGGCAACGGAACATCGGTTTCTTTGGGCACGAACGCCAACACGACCACCATGCCGTCTTGCTTGATCCGGATGTTGTCGAAGTCGGCGATCAGAATCTTCTTGCTCTCGGCGTTGTCGTAGCGATCCCAGACGATGGCCTGCACTTCGGCGTCCTTGCCGTTGCACTGCTCTTCGCCCTCTTCGTATTTGGCTCCGCCGTTCTGGTCGTCGGGGAACTGAATCTTGTCGCTGGACACCTCGACGTCATAGACGTCGAGGAACAAACCGAACTTGGCGCGTGCGCCGGTGGCCAAAGCCTGTGGGTGCCAGTGGATCACACCGTCGTCGTGGCTGTGGATGCCGTACTTGAAGTACTCGTCGTCGAGGGGCTCTTCTTTGTTGCCGACAAGGTTGGGCAGGTACTTGTCACAGGCGTAGAAGCCGTACGAAACGTGCCAGTGGTCGTTCGTGGTGGGTGGCTCGGTGGTGCTGGATGTTCCCGAGCGGGCGTAGGCAATGAGCCCGAGACCAACGATGAGAACGCCGACGATGACCGACGGGAAGAGAGTGCCTCCTTGGAAGCGAACCTTCTTGCCCTTGCCCTTGTTGGCCAGGCGGGCGACTTTTTTGGCCGATGATGCTTTACCCACGAGACTGCGAGGCTATCTGCTGGTGTCCCTTTTGGGGCGCCAGTGCGGTGATGAGCCCGTGATACGCCGCCCCAACAGCGGCCGGAGAGGCATTGTCCACCACCCACGCACGACCCCGCTCGCCCATTTCTTCACGGGCAGGGGCGTCGTCCAGCATCGATCGCAACGCCTCCGCCAAGGACTCGACATTGTCGGGTTCCACCACGCGGCCGCACCCAGCACCGTGAACGATGCGTGCCACTTCGCTGTCGGCGTCGATCGAGGCCAAAATCGGCCTCCCTGCAGCCATGATCGAATAGGCCTTCGAGGGCACACTCACGGACCCGAGTCCCTTTTTCAGGGGAACCACGTGGATGTCCGCACTGGCCAACACCTCCGAGAGGCGATCCGTCGACTGGTAATCGACGAACGTCACGTTGGCCAACCCATGCGCCGAGGCCTCCAGTTCCGGGCGAGCCGAGCCTTCACCGTTCACGATGAACTTCACCTCGGGCATACGACGAGCCGCCTCGATCACGAGATCGATCGATTGCGAAAAGCCCACGTTTCCCGCGTACATCACCACGTGGCGTGCGTCGCCGGCATGTTCGCGTCGATACGGCGTGTCGGTGGATCCCGGCGTGATCGCCTTCGAGTCGACGAAGTTGGGAATCACCGCCACCCGTTCGCGAAAGCGCCGGGGCAACTTGGCAGCAACGTTGCTGCGCAGATCCTCGGACAACACCACCACGGAATCGGATCTCTTGTAGCTGACGCGCTCGAGCCACGATGCGAGGGCGATCAAACGACGATTCGTCAACTTGCCGGTGGCCACCGCGGCATCGGGAAACACGTCTTGGATGTTGAACAGCAGCGGCCCCCGACGTACGAGACTCACGATCCATCCGGTAAGGCCAAGCGTCAATGGCGGCGACATGGCGATGACGGCCCCCGCTCGACGTCGCAGTCCACCGGCACACACGCCACGCACACCCAACAACACGCTGAACCCGAGAAATCCGAGGGCACGGCGCGGGATGTTGGCTTTGTCGTTTCCGGCGAATGGAGTGACCCTGGTGACGGACCCCCACACAGTCTTTTCGGTGTGCCACGGCCTCTTGCCGCACTTGGCGCGCCATTCCTCTTCCACCTGATGTTGCCGGTACCACGGCAGCGACGTGACCACATGAACCTCGTGACCCAACTGAACGAGTTCTTCGACGATGCGAGTCATCACCGTTCCGGTTGGCGCGGTGTCGGGCGCAAAATGTGGACACAGAACCACGAGCGGACGCGTTGTCATGAGAGTGTTCCTTCGTAAGCGCGGCGCAGGTCGGCACCTGATGCCTGCAACGTGAAGCGACGTGCACGATCCAACCCCCGCGCAACGAGATCCGATCGCCGCGCCTCCACGATCCCGGGAATGCCCGACCATGCATCGAGTTCCAATGGCAGCACCAACCCGCCATCGCCAACCACTCCCGCAAGACACGTGCTGTTCGATGCCACCACGGGAACACCGAGCCCCATGGCCTCCACCACCGGTGCGCCGAATCCCTCGTACAGGCTGGGAAACAGCAGCGCTTCAGCTCCGGCCACCAGCGCATCTCGATCCGCGGCACCCACATGACCGGTGAAATGAATGCGGTTGGCAACTCCGCTCGACGAGACAGCCTTCATCAACTCGTCGTGCGCCCGGCCCTGCCCGCCGATGAACACGAGATGCTCTTCTCTGTTCCGCCACGCCCCGGAGAGCAGTTCCACCAGAAATGCGTGATTCTTGTGGGGGTGCGTGATGGCGGGATAGATGAAGTACCGCGTGTTGCCGAGACCGAAGCGCTGGCGCGCCGCACCGATGTCGAGCGTGTTGAGATCCACTGAATCCACGCCGTGAACCACCACGTGCACACGAGACGGATCGATACCGAAACGATCCACGAGAGTCGTACGTACGTAGTCGGAGGGCACCGCGACTGCGGTTGCCTTGCGCAACGACCGCGGCATCATCGCCGAGAGGTAGCGCAGGCGTGCCTGCGAGAAGTACTCCGGGTACGAGAGATACTGCACATCGTGCACGGTCAAGAGTGTGCGTTGCGCCGTGCGAAACGGTCGCGTGCCACCACCGTGGTGAACGAGATCCGCAGAAGCTGTGCGCGATGCCAGCCAAGTGTTCTCGTGCACGATGCGCAGCGCACGGTTGCGTCCGTCGGCAGATGTTTCGGTGATCCCGTAAGCACCCAACTCGGGATGCGCTGCGGCGAATCCCCGTGGTCCGAACAACTCCACGCGAAATACGGGGTTCTGGTTGGGTACCTGCAGGATGCCGGCGAGTTGCCGCGCGAGATACTGCTCGCTGCCACCCACCTTGCCCGGAACACACCACAGCAAGTTGACGGCGATCTTCATGACAGCAACTCTCGGTACACGTCGAGCGTGCGTGCCGCCGTGACATCCCACGTCATGTTGCGAGACCGCGCAAGCCCAGCCTGCGACCAGCCTTCGCGGTCTTCGAGTGCGCGAAGAATGCCGTCTGCAATTGATGCAACATCGGTGGGATCCACCAACACGGCCGCGCCACCGGCCACTTCTTCGGTGGAACTGCCGGTGCTGGTGACAACCGGAATGCCCTGCGACATTGCCTCGAGAATCGGCAGGCCGAACCCTTCACGCAACGACGGGTAGCAGAAGGCCGACGCACCCGCATAGATCGCGGGCAGATGTTCAGCAGGAACGAATCCCAGCATTTTCACCCGCGACGACGGTTGTACGCCTTCGCCCCAACCCGAAGCTCCCACCACCACCAATGGAGGAAGATCTGCACCCAGAGACTCCACGGCTTGCACCAGACGTGCCAGGTTCTTGCGCGGCTCGAGCGTGCCGACGAACAAGAGATACGACTCTGGCAGCCCGTGTACACGACGCACCTCGCTGACACGCTCGGGCGAGAGGCGCACATGGGTCACACCATTCGGCACGTAGCGCAACTGACTTTCGGCAAAGCCATGTTCGAGGCAGTCTTCGAACGTTGCCTGCGACACGCAAACCACCCGTGCAGCCCGGCGCTTGACGATGTCCATGCTGCGACGGAACACCGACACACCTCGAGGAGTGAAATGTTCGGGTTCGTGCAAAAACGCAAGGTCGTGCACCGTCACCACCAATGGATGCCCGGTGGCCGGCGGAATGATGCTGGTGGCGTGCACCACGTCGACTGCCCCAGTGGCGCCTTCCACCTTCGGCCAGCCGAAGCGCAGCCACGCTTCGTACAGGTACGGCCCGGCAAGAGGCAATGGGCGCACCGGGACACTTGGCACGAAACCTGAGGTGGGTGGCTTGCGATGACGACCCGCTACGCCGACGATGTCGATGCCACCGTGGTGCGACAACGCGTTGGCCAGCGCCACGCCGTAGACGCCGGTACCACCGGGCACCCGGTGCCAGCACTGTTCCAATGTGATGGCGACCCGCACCCCCCTATTGTGCCCGCCTTACCCCTACCATCTGTGGGCATGAGTGCGTTTTGGCGCGATCGGTCGGTCCTTGTCACCGGCGGCAATGGTTTTCTCGGCAGCGTCGTGGTGCGCCAGCTCCGGGAGGCGGGCGCGCAGGTAGCCGCACCCCGCAAGGCTGACTTCGATCTCACCCGGCCCGGCGAGGCCGACACGATGCTGGCCCA
>JBILKS010000125.1:0-4821 GCA_044376595.1 Ilumatobacteraceae bacterium
GGTATCTCGTTGTGGTTGGTACCGCGCTGGAGTGTCGACGAAAACGGCAGGCGAGGGGCATTGGCCCTGGTGCCCGACGAGCGCCGGACCCGCGTGTCGTTCTTGGTGGATCTCGGGCCGATTGCGTTGGGTCTCTTGGTGGCGGCACCCTTGGCGGCCGTGGGAGAACTGACTGATCTGTACTGGCTGGTTCCAATTCTGGCCGGTGTGATTGCAATCACGGCCTTGCCGTGGTCGTTGCGCGTACGGCGTGATTGGGAAGACAGCCTGTTGAACTGGCGCTTGCGCCGGCGCAAACAGAATCGCATTGCCGACTTCTAAATGTCTTGCCCCAACTCTCGGGCTTGATACAGGGCGGTCACAACGTTCGGGTGGTCAGCCTCGAGAGCGTAATGGTCAAGAAGAAATGCGCTGACCGCCAGCACGGCGAGTTCCCCCAGATGTGTACCTTCGGGAACGCGGAGGGGTCGCAGAACCGGCGTCATGGGAAAGAACGTGGGCTCCCCATGTTCACGCCAATGCATGCCGTGATGCGGCTCTAGGTAGTCGATCGGCAGGACCACGAAACCCGCGCGCTCCCATCGGGTTGTCGCAACCTTGTCCACCTCGGCGATGATTGCTTTGGCCTGCGAGCCAGCATCACGTAAATCGGCCTCGGCCGTGAGGCCAATCGTGTCGATCAAGTGAGCGAACCAACCCAGCGGCAGTTGTTTGCGGTGCTCCTCTTCGATGACAACGAAGTGCATCAGGACAACCCCGCGTTGGGGAACGGAATGGAAGAGAACCTCGCCAATGGCCTGTGCCCCGAGCTTCAAGAGCCATGCATGACGGAGGCCATCGTGCTTGGGCGCCCGACGCAGGTCGGCGATCTCTTGCACCACGTGTTTGTAATCCGGAAATTGGCGAAGGTGGATCGACAGAAGCGCGGCGACATCGTGTTCGGGCGCCTCTGGGTCGAGCACATCTACAACTGATATCCCGCAGCAACCCATCAAGTGGTCGCTCGCCGACAAAGTGGTACTCAGGCGTCGTCGCCCTTCATGCGGCGGCGCATCTCGGCTGCCTTCTCAAGGAGCTCGGTGAATGACTCAGAATCCGTGATTTCTCGAACAGCCTCGGAGCGACGAGCATGGTCGATCTCCACCTTCAAGCGCTGGACTTCCTGGGTCAACGTCTTTTCGCGAACGTCGACCTTGGCGGCCATCTGGGCGAACGATTCGGCCAGGGAGTACATCTCGTCGGGAAAGCGGGTGGGAACAAGCGATCGAACGTTGAGGTTGTATTCGCCCTCGGCGATTCTCGCCGTGGCTGCGGTCAGCCGCTTCAGGGGGCGCACCAAACGTGACGAAATCAGGATGACCAAGCCGATGAGAACCAGATAACTGATCACGAGGATCGGATAGAGGTTGCGCTTGACCTCGGACTCAACTTGGTCGACGTAAGTCTTCGGATAGTCGACACCGATGGCACCAACCGACCTGCCGTCGGCGTCGAAGACGGGGCTGTACGACGAAATCCATGATCCGAAAGCATCGCTGTACTCGGGCTGGGCCGTGGTCTTTTCGAGGCCCTGCTCCATGAGCGAAAGTGTGAAGGCGTCGACAACCTCGTCGACAGGGACCCGGTATTTGACGCCGAAACGAGGCTCGAGGAGAAATCCTGAGGAGGCGGCGAAATACAGACGGCCGTCGTCGGCGTCGCGGAAGTAGCTGTACGACAGCGCCTCGGTGACCATCTTGTTGATGTGCAGCAGTTCTTTGGCTGACTCTGCATAGAGCGGATCACTCGGATAGCCGTATCCGGACTCATCGGACGAATCCTTCACCACGTCAACCGTGGTGATCAGATCTTGGAAGAGCTGCGGATCGAGCGTTTCGGCGGCACCGGAGGTGCTGAGCGCCAGTTGGGACTCGAGGCGATCGTTCGCCTGGTTGGTGGTGAAGCGAAGAATCCACAGTGCGAGGAAAATGAACATCACGGTGAATACGCCACCAAATGTGAGGAGGAGTTTCCATCGCATGGCAAACATGCGGCGGCGCGGTGTGTTGGTTGTCATTGTTGGTGATGTCTCCGGGTCAGGCCTGATTGGCGGCATTCAAAAGTTCGACGATGTTCGCCGGAACGAAGTTGTTCTCTGTGGTGGTGTCGGCTTCCACCAACTCCACCATGCGATCCACAACTTCGGCCGGGTCCATCTGGTTGGTGGTCACGATTTGGCGCATGGTCTGGTGCAGCTCGGTTGCGGGTGCGTTGATGGCCTTGTCGTCAAACCACTCCCACATGGTGTCGGCCATGCGATCGTTGAAGCCCGTGTTGTACGGTCCCGGATTCAACAGGCACACGTCGATTCCCTGGGGGGCCAACTCGGCGCGCATCGACTTGCCCATGGCCTCGAGTGCATGCTTTGTCATGGAGTACGGCCCGAAGGCCGGCCCGGCCATGACGCCGGCGATCGACGACACGATGATGATCCGGCCAGAGCCACGCTGGGCCATCTTGGGAAGCGCTGCCTGTGTCACTGCGACCGTGCCAAAGACATTGACTTCAAAGACGTGACGGAGACGATCCATGGGGACATCGGACATCGGTCCGGTTTGTCCGGCGCCTGCGTTGTTCAGCAGGACGTCGATATCCCATGCGCGCACTTTGTCGAGATCCGAAGGATTGGTGATGTCGACCTTTTCCACCTGCAGTTGCGGAGCATCGGACGCAAGAGCCTGGGCCTGGGCCTCGGTCTCGGTGGTTGCAATCACGTGATGGCCCCGCGCGGCGAGTGCCAGGGCAGCTCCCTTGCCGAAGCCAGAACCTGCTCCGGTGATCATCACTCTCTTGCCCATTGCATCCCCTTGATCGTGTTTCGCCTCGTGAATGTCTACTACGCCCAGCCCCCGGCGAAGGCTACGAACTGGCCCGTGGCGAATCGGCTGGTCCCGTCGAGGTAGGGCATGCAGAACGAGGCGAACTCATCGAGGGTTCCAAGACGGCCGAGCGGCACCTGTGCCTCGATCTTCTTGCGGACTTCGGGGTCTGTGGCCCCACTTGCTTTCAGGAACTCGGGGAAGTCCATGAAGTTGGTGCCCACCGCATTGACCTGCACGTGGTGGCGCGCCATCTCGAGGGCGACGTTCTTCACGAGCATGGTTGCTCCGGCCCGTGCCGCCGAGTACAAGGGGGCACCGGGAGTCGGGCGGGCGGCCGAAGCGCTGGTGATCACCAGTACTTGCCCCACACCGGCTTCGACCATCGGAGGCAAAACGGCCTTCAAGAAGTTGTATGGCGCGTCGATGCAACCGCCCGTCACAGCATGCAAGTCGTCGATGGTCGACTGGAGAAACCGCCCCGTGACGATACGGCCGGAGAACATCGCGGCCGAGTCCACACGACCGAAGGTCGACAGTGCGACGTCCACCAATTGGAGGGACGACTCCGGGCGTGCCAGATCGCGGACACCTTCGGCTACGGCAACATCGGCACCGATTCCTCGTAGGTCGTCGACCAGTTCGCCGGTCGGGTCGCCCACAACCAGATTGAACCCTTTGTGTGCCAAGGCCCGAGCGATGTTCGGACCAACATAAAAACTGCCGTCGTTGACGAGGACCACGGGACGCGTTGAGGTTGCCATCACCTCAGACTACGTCCACGGCTTTGCCCGCTCGGCAGGCAACTACTGGCGGCTGATGGGGATGCGCTCGGCCTTGGCTTCGACCGAGTTCAAAGGTACGCGTACTTCCAGAATGCCGTCGACGTACGTGGCCTTCACATCCTTTTCCGACGTCCCGGCCGGGAGAGGAATCGTTCGGGTGAAGGATCCATAGTGAAACTCCGAGCGGTATCGACGGCGCGACTCCTGCTTTTCTTCTTTGTGTCGTTGCACCGAAATGCGCAGAGAGCCGTTGACCTTTGTGATCTCCACGTCTTTCTCGGGATCGACTCCGGGAATCTCGGCGCGCACGATCAGCTCGCCGCCGTCTTCGAATTCTTCGACCCGGATGCTGAGGTCACTCAATGCTTCGGTCCAGCCGTCGCCAAGGTCGAAGAACGACCGATCAGGAAACAGCGTCGGCCAGTTGAGTTCGTTGCTGAGGCGTCGTACGAGTGACATGGAGTCTCCTACTCTTGGATTGGAGTATCGAAAGTAGGTTCCAAAAGTTGGGGAATGTCGCGGACCACCGTGTTCGGTAGAGATCATTGGGTTGCTCGTGAGGGATGTCCCCGGCTGGTACTTTGAACAGTGATGCCCCGCGCGCCGATCAATCAGAAGCAGAAGAATGGCGTCAGGGGACACCTGTTGGTTGCGCGTCATGCCAAGGTGGTTTTCGCTCCGACAACCAAGGTCGCCTCAAGCACCATGCGGCTGCTGCTGGCACAGGCCAACGGCACCTATCGTCCCGAGATGGTGCGTTGGACCGATGGACCGAACATCTCGGTCGAACAAGCCATCCACAACAAGGCCGTCAGTGGGTTGGAGTTCCTCGAGTTCCTCCCGGAAGCCGAGCAGCAAATGATGCTGTCATCGCCAGACTGGTGGCGGGTTGGCGTGCTGCGCAATCCCTATTCCCGGCTCTACTCGGCGTGGGAGAACAGGATTCTCTTCCGCGCTCCGAATCGCATGCCGTCCACCGTGTGGCAACACGTGGCCGATATTCGTCGCGGCGATTGCATCGACATCGGCGAAACGTTCAGGCGGTTCGTGGTCACGCTTGACCAGACACCCGATGTTTTCGGCGGTGATCCGCACTTCAAGTCACAGCGCGAGCACTTCGCCCTGAATCCCGTGGAGTTCACACGTGTGATTCGCCTCGACCGGAAGGGCGACCTGCA
>JBILKS010000126.1:0-4774 GCA_044376595.1 Ilumatobacteraceae bacterium
CCTTGATGGCTCCTGCTACGGAAACAAATGAGCCGGCGGGAGCTTTGAGGCACGTCATCGATCCACTGTTGGGCTGGAATGTTCCGGGGCGACACGGTGTGACCGCAGTTGCGCCGGCGTAGGAGACAAATTTTCCTGGTCCGGCAAGCTCGCATGGGCCTTTGCCGTCGATGACATTAAAAGTTCCTGCGGCGCACAGTGGCCTAACTCCTGTGAAACGCGTGCTTGCGAAATCGGAATTGGTAGAAGTGAATGAAAGAATGAACGTTGACGATTTTGAGATTGGGGCGACGGTGAACACCTTGTCAACACCGGTTCCATTAACGGAGACAGTTGCGATGGGGGTGTTTGGCGCGGCCGTTGTCGCGATGCTGATTGTGCCAACAACAGGCTTGGTGTCGCGCTGCGAGAATGACACAACGAGGGAGTCTTCGTCTTTCGCAGTATCGCGGTTGACCCATTCAAACTGCACCCACTCGGGTGCGAACTGTGCGCCAACTTGCCCAGCGGCAACAACGGTGTTGTTAACGAACGTCGGCGGTGTTGTTGGTGCCGTGGGAACAGGAACACCGGGCATCGGATATGACGTCGTGGGGATGGTTGCCATCGGCATGGTTGCGATCGGCATGGTTGCCGTGGGAATGGGCATGGTTGCGATGGGCACGGTTGCCGTGGGAATCGGCATGGTTGCGATGGGCACGGTTGCCGCGGGAATGGTCTCAGTGGAATTACTACCCGGGAGTTCCATGTTGCGCTGACGAGTTGTGGAATCTTCCCCGCAGGCGGAAAGGAGAACGGTAGCCGCAATGGCAAAGGTGGCAAGTCGTGATGCGCGCATGACTGAAAATCTAATCAGTCTTAAGTATTAACGGGCACCGCCCCCAAAAATTCGAAAATCACACCAATTCGGCAGCGCGCACAATGGGTAAACGCAGAAACAGTGATTGCAAGAGCAACACTTCGTTGGCATTCACGGCGAGGCGCTGGATCGCTGTATGAATCTCGTCGACGGCGTGGGAGAACTCGACCAAGCGGTGGGCGTTGTGGGAGTGGCTCATGGCATCGCGGTAGACACCCGCGATGCCGGAGAGACCGTTGCGCAGTTCGTCGGTGAGGTGCTTGCGCATTCGCCGCTTTTGGGACTGCTCCAACGCCTTGCGCCCACTCCCGCGTTCACCGGTGATCTTGACTCGCGTCTCGAGTTCGGCAAGCTCATGTTCGAACACGGCCTCGAGTGGTGAGGCAGCCGCAGCTATACGTTGCATGATGTCGTCGACCAACGAGAGTGCCTTGGCACCGGTGCCGTCGACTTCGACGGGGACCCGGGCGAAGGCATCGCGACGTGAAAGATAGGCACCGTCGTTTGCCAGAAGTCGAGCGTGAGACAAACTTCCGTGGGCCCCGAGTGCGGCAGAACGAGCGCGACCAGAGTCAATGCCGTCTTGTTCGAGTTGCTGTTGGATGATTTCTGCGGGGATTTCACCGAAGTTCACCAGTACGCAACGCGAGGCAACGGTGGTGAGCGTGGGAAGCAGTGTGTCGGCCAGGAGAATGAACATGATCTGCTGCGTGGGCTCTTCGAAGGTCTTCAAGAGTCGGACCACGGCTGCCTCGGCCATGAAGTGGACATCGTGGAGGATGATCACCACCCGCCGAGACTCGATGGGGCTGCGTGACGACAGCCTGATGATTTCTTCGGCCTGTTCAGCGGTGATCGAAGCACCTTCGCGGCGTATTTCGTGCACGTCGGCAAACGCCTGTTGGGAGATGAGACGTGCCTCACGGGTGTCGGCGCTGTCGGATTCGGTGATGAGAACGGAGGCAAACGCGCGCGCCGCCTCGTCTTTGCCGCAACCCTCGGGGCCGACGAAGAGAAAGCCGTGCACCGGATGTTGGGTGAGTCGCTGCAAGAGAGCAACGGCGTGTTCTTGCCCAACGACTGCATCCCACACCGATGTCATGGCATGAATCTAAACGAAGTCTGTGACTCTCAGGCCAGCAAGCGTTGCATGATGCGGCGAAACTCCACGGTGTTGCGATCGGCGCGGGTGTGTGCCTGGCCGCGTTCCAGAGGAATCGTCTTGTCCCACAGATGCTCGATGATCTTCAAGTCTTCGGCGAGAATCGCCATTTCATAGTCGATTGCCTCTTGTGCGGACTCGTCGGTGGGGCAGTCGTTGCGCAGCATCGTCGTGTAGAGGCGAGTGGTGCCGTGATGGATGGGCTGCAGGAGGTTCACCAGAACGTTGATCATTCCGGTGAGTGGAAGTTCGAGACGAAGAGTGGCGAGAAAAGGTGCGTTGTAGGTGTAGCGCATGTTGCGGGGCTGAATCAGTGGATGTTCTCCCGTCTTCACCTTCGGGTCTTCGTTGTTGTGGATGGTGTGCGGATAGTCGACGACGAACCCCCATCCGTCGTTGGTCTTGTGCACGTCGTATTCGGTGATGAACTCGTCTTCGCCGGCACCAAAGGTGCCGGCATGAACGAACGGAAAGTGCCCAAAATCGAGGAAGTTGTCGATGAACTGACCGGCAGATGCCTGAATGTCCACGGCAGGCAACCAGATGTGTCGCAGCCCGGCTTCGGTCCACTCGGGAATGTCGGGGATGTCGCACACCGGGTCTTCGGGAGCCAGCCACAAGAGGTCGTAACGCACTGTTGTTGCCACGGGGGTGAGATGAGACGTGGGCGGCACGGTGGCGTCGGGCCCGAGTGCGGGAACCAGTGAGCAGCGTCCCTCTCCGTTGAACTGCCAACCGTGGTAGGGACACTCGATGTTGTTGCCAACCACCCGTCCGTCGCTCAAGCGTGCGTTGCGGTGCGGGCACCTGTCGGAGAACGCCGTGATCGCACCGTTGATCTTGGTGACAACGTAACCCTCGCCGAGAAGTTCGACGCGCAGGGGCTGGTTGTCGGAAATCTCGGAGACCATCGCCACCGGATGCCAGCCACGACGCAGGCCAGCCGATGTGTTGGTGAGGGCGAGGGGTGTTGTGGTCAACGTTCTTCGCGTTCGTACGGAACTCCCAGTGCCGCGGGAGCGCCGATGCGCTTGTGTGCAAAGCGAGTGGACACCAGTACGAGAACCACGATGGTCATCACGAACGGAAGCGCATCGAGCACGTCGCCGGGGATGTCGTAGTTGCGGGCCTTGAGCGTGGTGCCGAGTGACTGCAATCCACCGAAGAGATACGCACCCAACAGCGTGAGGTCAGGACGCCAAAAGCCGAAGATCACCAACGCGACGGCAATCCACCCGGCACCCTTTGTCATGCCGTCGACCCAAGTGGGAACGATTGCCAGGCTGTAGAAGACGCCGCCGAGACCGGCAAGAGAGCCGCCCAGGATGGTGTGGATGTAGCGGTACTTCACCACGCTGATGCCCATGGCATCAGCGGTCTGCGGAGACTCACCCACGGCACGAAGTTGCAGACCGATCTTGGTGCGGAACAAGTACCACGTGGCCACAACCACCATGGCCCACGAGAGATAGGTGAGGATCGTGTGGTTGAAAAGAATCGGCCCAACGATCGGAGCGTCGGCCAGACCGAACACGTCGATCTTGTTGATCGGACGGGGAACGGGGTTCTGGGCAACTTCCCACACGTTTGCGAGGTAGCTCGACAGACCCACGGCTCCGGCGAAGATGGTGATCGAGAGTCCGGCCACGGTTTGATTGGCTTTCAACGTGACGCACAGGAATGCGTGCAGGCTGGCCAACACGGCGCTGGCGAACATGCCGATCAGAATGGCCGCAAGGATGGTGAACCACGCCGGGCCACCCACGTGTTGCGATCCCCATGCTCCGCACACGGCACCGATCAACATCATGCCCTCGACGCCCAGGTTCAGCACGCCACTGCGCTCGGTGAACACACCGCCGAGAGCTGCGAAGAAGAGAGGTGTTCCGTAGAAGATGGCCGAGGCGATGATGACGATGAGAAGGGTGTTGTTCATGACGCCACCGCCGCTTTGCGTGCAGCACGATTGGGTTTGATCTTGTACTTCATCAGGATTTCACCGGCCACCGCAGTGAAGAGAATGAGTCCCTGCAGGGTGCCCACCAATCCGCTGGGGAAATCGGGGCCCTGCAGCGAGTAGCCGGCATTGGTGAGTCCGCCCATGAGAACGGCCACGAAGAGAGCGCCCAGTGGGTTGAGGCGGGCGAGAGCGGCCACCACGATGCCCGTGTAGCCGAAGTTGTTGAGTTGCAGGCCCTTGGCGTCGAGATAATGGGCGAAGTCGCCCACCTGGCTGGCACCGCCGACGCCGGCAAGTGCACCCGACATGGCCGTGACAACGACGATGGTCCACTTGGTGCGGATTCCCACGTAGCGGGCCGCGCGCGGAGAGTCGGCAATGATCCCCACCTCGAATCCGAAGCGACTGCGTCGGTAGAGAACCCACAAGAAGACACCCGCCGCAATGGCGAGCAGCAGACCGAAGGGAATGCCCACGCCACCGATCTCGTAGGAGGGCCAGAAACTGCGCTTTTCGAGTGGCTTGCCGGAAGGGAAACCCTGCGAGCGCGGATCACGCCAATAGGAAAAGGAGTTGAAGATGAGGTAGTTGAGGAGAATCGCCGCGATGTAGTTGAGCATCAATGAGGTGATGATCTCGTTGGTGTTGAACTGCGCGCGCAGGACACCCACGAGCGATGCATACATTGCCCCGAACATGGCTCCGAAGATGACCATGGCCAGAATGACGATGGCCACGGGATACGAGTCGCCCATCCACAGTCCCACCAACGAGGCGCCGATGGCACCCACGT
>JBILKS010000127.1:0-4702 GCA_044376595.1 Ilumatobacteraceae bacterium
GTGGCGTTGGTGAAGGCCACCGATACTCTCGCTGTTCCACTCGGCCCGGGTGTACCTGTCGGATTTCTGCATGCCTTGGGCGAGCGAGACGATTTCACGCGGCTGGAAATCTTCGGTGCGCTTCTTCCGGATCTCTTCCAACTCTTCATGCGCAAAGGTGTGCACTACCGCAGTGGCTTCTACGGACCCGCCGAGCGCTTTCTCCGCGATGCCGGAGCGTCCATCGATTTCGTGCCAGCCGATTTCCGACGTTTCGAGCCGGTGCTGCGCCACTACAACCCGCGAGTCATGGCCACCGTTGCCGCGCCACCCGTCGACGGATGGGTGAGCCTCTCTGTTCACGCGGGCGCCACCGTCGACGAACTGCACATGGCCGGCGCAGACCCCGATCGGCTCCTGATCGTCGAGGTGAGCGAAAAGTATCCGCGTACCTTCGGCCTTGAACCGGATCACACCCATCGTCTTCATCTCGACGAAATCGACGTGTTGGTCACCACGGATCGCGAACCCCTGAATCTGGCCGACGTACCGGCTTCGCCAGCAGAACTCACGATTGCGGCCAATGCATTGGAGTACATCCGCAGTGGCTGCACCGTGCAGACCGGCATCGGGGGGATCCCCAACCAGATCGCCACACTTCTTGCGTCGAGCGACATCACCGATCTCGGCGTGCACTCTGAGATGTTCACCACCGGACTCATGCGTCTGCATCAAGCCGGCAAGGTGAGCAACCGCAAGGAAGGCGACTTCGATGGCTTCTCGCCCACCACCTTCGCTGCCGGCATCCCCGAGCTCTACACATGGCTCCACGAGAACACCGACGTGAAGTTCCTCCCGGTCAAACTGGTGAACTCGCCCGAGCGCATTGCCCGTAACCGCAACATGGTCACCATCAACGGCGCCATGGCCATCGACCTGTCGGGGCAGATCGTGGCCGACTCCATCTTTGGCAAGCAGTTCAGCGGCGTCGGCGGCCACGAAGACTTCGTTTCCGGGCCGGGACTGTCGGCAAACGGGCGCAGCCTCATCTGCCTCCCCTCCACCAGCATGGTGAACGGGCAACTCACCAGCCGCATCGTCACGCAGTTGCCTGCCGGCAGCGTGGTCAGCACACCACGTCATCAGGTCGACGTGGTGATCACCGAATACGGTGCAGCCGAGCTCCACGGCAAGACGATTCTCGAGCGGTCGCGTGCGCTTGCAACCATCGGTCATCCGGATTTCCGCGAAGAACTCTTGGCGCATGCCGAAGTCTGGCCAAGTGACTGAAGTTGTCGATCGATGACTGATCACCTGCCGCTGGTGTTTGCCTGCCCCCACTGCCGGCTGCCCTTGGACGTCTCGTCAAACGGTGCGTCGTGTGCCAACAACCATTCTTTTGATCGTGCCCGCGAGGGATACCTCAACTTGCTGGTGGGTGGTCGCCTCTCGTCACACACCGTTCCCGGCGACACACCCGACTCACTTGCTGCGCGACGACGCTTCCTGTCGGGCGGCCACTATTCCCCCATCGCACGCGCACTTGCCGACATGGTGCGCGCACCGTCGGGACCTCTGCTCGACGCAGGTTGTGGCGAGGGCTACTACTTGTCCCAGATGACAGCCCGGCATCGCTACGGACTGGACGTTTCGAAAAAGGCAGTGCAGCTGGCGAGCCGGCTCATCCCCGCCGCCCAGTTCGTCGTGGCATCTTCGTACCGCTTGCCGATACTCGACACTTCTGTCGAGGTCGTGATGTCGGTCTTCGCACCCCGCCCGTTCGAGGAGTTTCGCCGCGTACTGCAGCCGGGCGGTCGTTGGGTCACGGTCACGCCCGGCTCGTCTCACCTCATGGAAATGCGACCGGCTCGCGACAACGAAGTGGGCTCGAAGTCCATGCAACGCCGCAGCGAGCGCGACGCCGCTCCCGCCGGGGCCACCCATGCAGAACGCGTGCGTTTCACTCTCGAACTCACTCCGGAAACTGCAGTGGATCTCTTCTCCATGACGCCGATGCGCTGGCAAACCGATGCCGACGCAGATGCGATTGCCTCCATCCCCCAGGTGAGTGTTGATGCTTGGGTCGCAACCGGCGCCGCGTAGCTAGTCGGCCAAGCCCTCGGCAATCGCGCGGTTGGTGGTGTCACGGAACTTCTCCACGTCGAAGCCGACGATCAACTTCACCGGTGTTTCGACGATCACGCGATGCGGAGAATCGAGAAACTTGGCGAATGCCTGGCGGTACTTGTCCTGGGGGTTGGCCGCGGCTCCCGACAAGGCACCGTAAAACCATGTCTTCAGTTCGTCGAAGCCCTTGTCGCCGTTGGCATGGACAACCGAATCGCCCTTGTAACTGGCGGTCTTGCCGTCGCGATTGATCACGATGCCCGACTGCGGGCGCTTGCGCAGGGCCGGCACGCGCTTGCGTCGTTCGGCACACGTGGTCCAGAACGTTCCGTCCTTGTAGACGTACGCCACCACCACCCCGACGGGGTGCCCGTCCTTGGTGGTCCAGTTGAAGATGCATTCCCCGCCCTGCCCGACCAGCGACGCCAGCTCAGCATCGTTCAACTGCATCCCTGCAAGATCTTCGTAATCGAAATCAGACATCATTTCCCCCTCGAGTGTCCGGTGACTCTCGAGGGAAACGATAAACCATTTGGCAGGGCCCTCTGTCCGGGCGTACTACCATCGCACCATGGCAACAGGACGGTGTTTGTGCGGATCAGTGACCTTCGAATTGACTGGTGACCTCATCGCGACTGCGGTGTGTCACTGCGATCGTTGCCAGCGACAGGGTGGCGCCGCATTCTCCGTGAATCTCATTGCACACGAGTCACAACTCAAGGTGAGCGGGGAACTCAAAACCTTCGAAGAACGCGGTGAGCGCAACGACGGCGTCTACGTCCGTCGCAACTTCTGCCCCAACTGTGGTTCGCCCATCGTGTCGGTGTTGACCGAGCCTGCTGGCATCATCGCAGTCAAAGCCGGCGTACTCGACGACAAGTCGACCGTGAATCCCACCGTCGAAGCATGGTGTGTGGACCGTCAGCCGTGGGTATCGCTTCCTGGCATGGCCGTTTCGATGGAGCGCGAGTAAGCGTTACTTCTTGAACGCACCCGATCATGCGACCATGATCGGTGGTTGCTCACGCAGGTGCGAACTCGCCCCCGACAACAGCACGTCGACGAGAAGGTCCTTGATCAACGTGCTGGGAAATGAAAAAGAGCGGTGGTTTCCAACTTTCGTCAGAAACCACCGCCCACGATGGTGGCGGGGGCAGGATTTGAACCTGCGACCTTCGGGTTATGAGCCCGACGAGCTACCGGGCTGCTCCACCCCGCGTCGTGAAAGCGAGTGTACCGGCGGAAGTCACGGTTCCAACCGGGCAAAGAGTTCGCGGCGTTCGGATTCGCAGGCCCGTCGCACGTGGCATGAAGCCAAGTGGTCGTTGACCACCCCCATGCACTGCATCATGGCGTACATGGTGGTGGGACCGACAAAGGTCCAGCCACGGCTCTTCAGGTCTTTCGACAGCGCTGTCGATGCCTGGGTGACGGCCGGCAGTTGCGCCAGTTCCTTCGGTGCCGCGACACGGCGTCGGTCGGCGTGCGACCAGGCAATGCCGGACAATGACTCCCCCGTCTTGTGCATTGCCACGAGTCGTTGAGCGTTGCGCACCGTCGACTCGATTTTGCCCCGATGCCGAATGATCCCTTCGTTCGCAAGGAGCCGTTCGACTTTGCGCTCGTCGAACCGCGCCACCTTGACGGGATCAAAGCCGGCGAATGCCTCACGGAAATTGTCCCGTTTTCTCAACACTGTGATCCACGCGAGTCCACTCTGGAATCCCTCGAGGCAGACCTTTTCGAAGAGCTGCGTTTCGTCGGTGACGGGACGGCCCCATTCATGATCGTGATAGGCGACATACTCGGGACTCGACTCCGACCACGAGCAACGAACTACCTTCGCACTTGGAGTTGCCATACGCATGTCTTACCACTCCTGCACACGTGAACGCTGTGGCAACACGGTCGGGTGACGCAACGCTGTGTACGCTGGAAATGCATGGCAAAGACCCCCGGGTTCAAGAAATTCAGGAAGACGGTGACCAACGACATCGACGCGCTGCGCGCCGACATCGAGACCATGCGCGCGGAGTTGGACATCACCCGCAGACAGTTGGCAGAAGCATCTGCGGCCAGCGACTCGATCACCAACACCGTGCATCAGGCAATCGCGGCGATCGACGAGCGTGTGAGCCAGATGGGCAAGGAACTCACCAACCAACTCCACGAGCTGGGCAACGACATCGACAAACTCGAGGGCCAGTCTGATTCGTCGATTGCTGAAACTGTGGCCCACATTCATTCGACGCAAATCCGCTTGGCAGCCGAACAGGCCCGTTACGAAATTGTCTTCCGGCAAGATCTCGCCGAATTGGCCGATCACCTGCGCCGCCAGCGGTGACGCCGCACCACCCACTTCGCCACCGCATACGCGGTCACGGATACTTCAAGCGACTGGGTCCTGGTCTCGTCACGGGTGCGGCCGACGACGACCCGTCGGGAATCGGCACCTACTCGCAGGTCGGCGCCGCATTCGGTTTCCGCTTCGTGTGGACCACGCTGATTGCGCTTCCCTTCGCCGTGGCCGTGCAGGAAGCCACCGCCCGCCTCGGACTCTTCACAAGCAAGGGACTCGCGGCGTTGATCAAGGAGA
>JBILKS010000128.1:0-4672 GCA_044376595.1 Ilumatobacteraceae bacterium
AGCCGTCCAGCGCCGACGTGTCGGTGGGCGACATCGCAGTGTTGCTCGGGCGTCAGGGTGCCCACGAAATCAGGGCAGAGGACTGGGCGTCGGCACTGGACACCATTGGGTACGAGATCACCTGTGGCATCGGATCGCGCGTGCCGCGCATCGTGGCGCCGTAGCGTGTGCAGGGTTCTCCACTATGTATCTGCACGCCAAGAATCTCTCCGACACCGCATCGATCGCTCGGGTCTTGTCCGAGTTCCTGCGGGTTGGTGACGTCGTGGTGTTGGCCGGCGAAATGGGTGCGGGAAAAACTGCTTTCGCCCAATCCGTGTGCGAGGCACTGGGTGTCACCGAACCTGTGACGTCACCAACGTTCAATCTTGTCCACTCCTATGCAGGCCGCGGTATCTCGATACATCACGCCGATCTCTACCGACTGTCCCACACCGACGAGATAGAAGATCTGGCGCTTGATGAACTCGCACGAACCGGAGTGGTGCTGGTGGAGTGGGGCGACGTGGGCGACGACATCATTGGGGATCATCTCGAGGTGCGTCTTGCGCCGGGTGAAGAAGACGGATCGCGAGACCTGTCGTTGCGTTCGGCGGGGCGCCGCTGGGACATGAGGTGGTCGAAACTCACCGCTGCGCTCGGCGCCTACGCCATCGACGAGTGGGGTGGATCGTGAGAATCCTCGCCATCGACACCGCCAGCGAACAGGTGAGCATTGCAGTCGGATCTGATTCCAACATCGATGCTTCGTTTCACATCGATGCTTCGTTCCACATAGCCAGCGATCGACGCCATGTCGAAGCGTTGGTTCCGGCGATCCAAGTGGTGATGGACAATCTGGGTCTCACGATTCACGATCTCAGTGCCGTTGCGGTCGACATCGGCCCCGGTCTGTTCACGGGAATGCGGGTGGGCTTGGCCACGGCGCAGGTGCTGGCGTCGCTCGCCGAAGTTCCGCTGATCGGTGTTGACAGTCTCAGCACTGTTGCGCTGGGCATCGTCCAAGTGGCTCCAGCAGAACTCGACGAAGCCGAAGTGGTGGTACCCATTCTCGATGCTCGTCGGGGTCAGGTGTACTGGTCGATGTTCCGCAACACCTACAGCGCCACCGAACCTTTGGAACAGGTGCGCCAACCGCGAGTGGGTGACGTGGACGAACTGGTCGAGGACTTGATGGATCGAGGTCAGCGGTCGGTGCTCCTCGGGACGGGTGCTGTGCGCTACCTCGACCAACTTCGCGAGGTGGCCGATGTGGCGATGATCGGAGATCGCTCCGGCATCTCCACTTTTGCATTTCATCCGCATACCCCGAGCGCGACGGTCTTGCTGGGCCTTGCCGCACAGCAACTCGCCCACGGTGCGCTCACTCCGGCCGAGCCGATGTATCTGCGTCCACCCGATGCCGAGATCAACTGGATCACGCGATGAGTGCCGTGGAACGACGCGTTACCGCGCCGGTGCTGAACATCGAGATCATGCGTCGGCGACACCTGAAAGAAATCCTGCCAATCGAGAACGCGGTGTACCCGCGACCGTGGTCCACAGGGGTCTTTCATGCCGAGATGGATCTGGCACGGAGAGAACAGCGTTACTACATCGTTGGTCTGATCGACGGTGACGTGGTGGGGTACGGCGGCATCTTGTTCACACCCGACGACGCCCACGTCACCAACATTGCCGTGGATCCGGGTTGGCAAAGACGGGGCATCGCGAGCGAACTCTTGTTGGAACTTGCGTGGAAGGCGCGCGAACGCGAGTGCCAGGGGTGGTCACTCGAAGTGCGAGCCAGCAACAAGGCCGCCCAAGAGTTGTATCGGCGTTTCGGATTCGTTCCGGCCGGCATCCGCAAGAAGTACTACGAAAATGTCGAGGACGCGATTGTGATGTGGTGCCACGAGCTGGGGACGCCCCAGTACGCACACCGTTTGCGAGACATCGAAAACGAGAGGAGTCGCCATGCGGGTGGATGACGCAACGGTGATTCTCGGCATCGAAACCAGCTGCGACGAAACCGCGGCCGCTGTGGTGATGGGTGGCACCGATGTTCTGTCGTCCGTGGTGTCCAGCCAAATCGACATCCACGCCGCATTCGGAGGCGTGGTTCCCGAAGTGGCGAGCCGTGCGCACCTCGAACTCATTCAGCCGGTCATCACCCGGGCCATCGCCGAAGCCGGTATCGGAAGAGAGCGCATCGATGCGGTTGCGGTCACGGTTGGACCCGGGTTGATGGGAGCCCTCCTGGTGGGTGTCGCGGCCGCGAAGTCGATGGCCTACGGATTGGACAAGCCGTTGGTGGGAGTGAACCATCTCGAGGCGCATCTGTACGCCGGATTGCTCGACGATCCGCAACTTCGTTTTCCTGCGGTGGTGTTGTTGGTGTCAGGTGGCAACACATTGTTGTTGCACATGCCCGCACCGGGGGAGTACACGTTGCTCGGAGCCACCATCGACGATGCCGCGGGTGAGGCATTCGACAAGATCGCGCGTTTTCTCGACATCGGATATCCGGGTGGTCCCGCCATCGATGCGGCAGCCACGCGCGGCGATGCCGGTGCAATCGATTTCCCGCGGGCCATGTTGCATGACGGCCTCGATTTTTCCTTCAGTGGGCTCAAGACTGCAGTCATCAATTACGTTCGCAAGAATCCCGACGTGAGCTCGGAAAACGTTGCGGCATCGTTCCAAGCAGCGGTGGTCGACGTGCTCGTGGCAAAGACCATCAAGGCGGCCAAGCAGGTGGGCGCCCACAGCATCGTGCTCGGTGGTGGTGTGGCGGCCAACTCACGGTTGCGTGCAGACATGACCCGTGCCGGCGACGCGGAAGGCTTCGCCGTTGCGTTGCCCAGCCGCGCCATGTGCACCGACAATGCAGCCATGATCGCGGCCGCCGGTTGGTACCGACTGCGTGACCAAGGCCCGTCACCGCTGTCGGTTGGTGCCATCCCCAATCTTGCGCTGGTGGCCAACACCGTGCGCACCAATAGGTCGGCGCACAAGTGATCAGCCTGGGTCGATACGTGGTGAATCCACCAGTGGTGTTGGCGCCGATGGCCGGAGTCACCAACAAACCGTTCCGGGCGTTGTGCCGCGAGTTCGGGCCTGGGCTCATCTACGTCAACGAGATGGTGATGGCCAATGCGCTGGTGCACGGCAACTCCCGCACGCAGCGGATGGTCAGTTTCGACACCGACGAATCACCGCGCAGTCTGCAGATTTATGGCTCTGATCCCGCAGTGATGGGTGCCGCAGTGGCGCGACTCGTCGAGGATCGCGCGGTGGACCACATCGACATCAACTTCGGTTGTCCCGCCGCAAAAGTCACGCGCCGGGGCGGCGGTGCAGCCGTGCCGTTGAAGAAGAATCTCCTTCGCGCCATTCTTCGTGAAGCCGTTGCCAATGCGAGCCCTGCGGGGATCCCCATCACCTGCAAGTTCCGCATGGGAATCAGTGATTCGTTGCTCACGTTTCTCGATACCGCCTCGATCGCGGCCGAAGAAGGCGTGGCATGGGTGGCATTGCATGCGCGCACGGCAGAACAGCACTACGCGGGCGAGGCGCGGTGGGACGCAATCACCGCACTGAAAAAACACGTTCCTGATCTGCAGGTGCTCGGCAACGGAGACATCTGGGAGGCAAAGGACGCCGTGGAGATGATGGAGCGCACCGGTTGTGACGGTGTCGTTGTCGGACGCGGTTGCCTGGGAAGGCCCTGGCTTTTTCGTGATCTCGTCGATGTGTTCGCTGGTCGCCAGCCGCAAGGGTCGCTGCCGTTGGGTGATGTTCTCGATGTGATGCTGCGCCACGCGCACGATCTCGTCGACTTCGCCGTTCCGGGCAAGGGCATTCGTGAATTTCGCAAACACACCAGTTGGTACTTCACGGGCTATCCGGTGGGTGGCGAAGTACGCAATCGTGCGGCGCAGTGCAACAGCATCGAAGACCTCGAGCAGTTGTTCTCCGAGCTCGATCGTTCGATGACTGTTGTGGCCGGCGGCGAACGGATTCGTCGCGGTCACACCAATGGACCCATTCGTGTCGCGCTTCCCGAGGGATATCTCGACAACCTCGACGATCTCACGCCGCCGGACGATGCCGAAGTCGCCGCACTCAGCGGCGGGTGAACTTCGGTGACTCCGACAATCCGCTTGGTGCTCGCGTCGCGTTCGCCACGGCGCATCGAGTTGTTGTCGCGCATCGGTCACGCGCCCGAAGTCATTCCCGCCGACATCGACGAGACGCAGCACCGCGGTGAGTCGGCTGTCGACTACGTGCGGCGGATGTCGCGGGACAAAGCCAGCGTCATTCACCAGCGCTGCCCGGACGCCGTTGTGCTGGGGGCCGACACGTGCGTCGAACTCGACGGGGTGGTGCACGGGCAACCCGCCGACCGTGACGAGGCAGTGCAGACGCTGCGAACCCTGTCGGGGCGGACCCACAATGTCCACACCGCCGTCACCGTGATCTGGACACAGGGCTCGCGTCCCAGGAGCGAAACCGTGATCGACACTGCCCGGGTCACGTTCCAGCCACTGTCCGACCACCTGCTGCAGTGGTATGTGGACACCGACGAGCCATTTGGCAAGGCGGGGGCCTATGCCATTCAGGGCCAAGGTGGTGTTCTGGCCACCCGGGTGCAGGGGGCAATGTCCACCGTGGTGGGCCTTCCGTTGCG
>JBILKS010000129.1:0-4666 GCA_044376595.1 Ilumatobacteraceae bacterium
CGTTGCTGGCACGCTCGATGGCAGTGCGCCACAAACTGATCTGAGTCGGGAAAGTCAGCTCAGACGTTCGATGATCATGGCCATTCCCTGGCCACCGCCCACGCACATGGTCTCGAGTCCGAAAGTCTTGTCTTCGAACTGAAGGCCGTTGATGAGCGTGGCCATGATCCGTGCACCGGTCATGCCGAACGGATGGCCAAGTGCAATGGCACCGCCGTGAACGTTCAACTTGTCCATGGGAATGTCGAGATGACGAGCAGAAGGAATCACCTGGGCAGCAAAAGCCTCGTTGATTTCCACGAGATCGATGTCGGCCATGGTCATCTTGGCCCGGCCCAGTGTCTGGCGGACGGCTTCGATCGGACCAAGGCCCATGATCTCGGGGTTCAAACCCGACACGCCGCTGGCGACCACGCGAGCGAGCGGCGTGATGCCGAGCTGCTTGGCTTTTGTGTCGCTCATCACCATGACAGCGGCCGCACCGTCGTTCAACGGGCAGGCGTTGCCGGCGGTGATTTCGCCGTCGGGACGGAATGCAGCCTTCAAGCCCGCAAGACCTTCGGCTGTGGTGCCGTCACGCGGACCGTCGTCTTGCGACACGACAGTTCCGTTGGGCAATGTGAGCGGCGTGATCTCGCGATCGAAGAAGCCGTTCTTTTGGTGGGCCACTGCACGCTGTTGCGACAGCGCAGCGAACTCGTCCATGTCCTTGCGCGACACGTTTTCCACCTCGCGCACGTTCTCAGCAGTCTGGCCCATTGCGATATAGATGTCAGGCATGCCCTGTGGCGGTGCCCACACCGGCTGGCCACCTTGCGAACGCAGTTGTGTGCGCTCGCCTGCCTTGGCGAAGACCGCGTTGGGTGCGGTATCGCTTGCACCGGAACCATAACGACTGACTGCCTCGACGCCCGCGGCGATGAAGCAATCACCCTCTCCTGCCTTGATGGCGTGGGCCGCCATCCGAATGGTCTGGAGACTTGACGAGCAGTAGCGGTTCACCGTGACTCCGGGAACGTTGTCGAGGCCCGCAAGAACGGCAACCACGCGTGCAATGTTGAAACCCTGTTCGCCTGCGGGCTGACCACAGCCCATCATCAAATCTTCGACATCACCGGCCTTGACCTGGGGCACCTTGGCCATCAGCGCCTTCACCATCTGCGCCGACATGTCGTCGGGCCGCAGGTCTGCGAGCGATCCCTTGAACGCGCGACCGATCGGACTCCGTGTGGTTGCAACAATGACGGCCTCGGCCATGACTTTCCCCCTGACAGCGCCCGTGCGGCGACACAGAGAACCTAGTCAGCCCGGGAGCGATGTGCCAGCAAGACCCGCTCCATTTCCTCGCGTTGCAGGGGGTCGTGAAGGTTCAAGAGATGGGCGTACATGCGCAGACCCTTCTCGGTGGCCAGCACACGCACAGGGACTCGCTCTCCGAGGTCGTGGCCGAACTCGGTGGGAATGTCGACACGTTCCACCCCGGCATCGTGCAGATCCTCCTCGGAAGCAGCGAGTTCGCCGCCCACCATCATGTAGGTCTCGGCATCGACGAAGAACGTGAATTCCACGAGGGGCGGGGTTGGGTCAGCCACAGCGAAAACTCTGATCCAGAATCCGCCTTCCCGTCCATTCCGACCTACAGTCGAAGGCATGGAATTGCCGAAAGTGCCACTCGCCGACATCCACTTGTCCAACCCCGACTTCTGGGCCAAAGATCACGCCTACCGGCACGGTGCATTCAAGACATTGCGCGACGAGTCGCCGTATCAGTTCTTCGAGGAATGGGAGTTCGAGAACTCGCCCATTCCACGGGGTCCCGGATACTTCGCCCTCACACGGTACGAAGACATCTGGCACGTGAGCCGTCACCCCGAACTGTTCCGCAGTGGCAACGGCACCAACATCGGCGATCTCACGGTGGAACTGAACGAGTTCTTCGGATCGATGATCAACATGGACGACCCCAAGCATTTCCGCCTGCGTTCGATCGTCTCGAAGGGTTTCACCCCGAAGGAGATCAACCGGGTCGAAAGCTATGTTCTCGCCAAGGCCAAGGAAGTTGTCGACAACGTCATCGAGAAGTTCCCAAATGGCGAGTGCGACTTCGTCCAGGAGATTGCCGCACCCTTTCCGCTCGAGATCATCTGCGAAATGATGGGCATCCCCCAATCCGACTACAAGCAAATCCTCACGTGGACCAACACGATTCTCGGCGTGGGTGATCCCGAACTGGTCACCAGCATCGACGACTTGTTGAATGCGGGGTTGAACATGTTCGCCTATGCCCAGGCTCTGGGCGAAGACCGCGTGAAGAATCCCACCGATGACCTCACCTCCGTGATGATGAATGCCGAAGTCGACGGAGAGCGCCTGAGCGCACAAGAGTTCGGGTCGTTCTTCATCTTGCTGGTGGTGGCCGGCAACGAAACCACACGCAACGCCATCAGCCACGGCCTGAAGGCGCTGACCGACAATCCCGATCAGCGTCGGGCATGGTGGGAGAACTTCGATGCGCACACCAAGACGGCGGTTGAAGAGATCGTGCGCTACTCGACGCCTGTGGTCCACTTCCGTCGCACCGCCACACAAGACACCGATATCAACGGCTTCCCCGTGAAGGAAGGCCAGAAAGTGGTGATGTGGTACGCCTCGGGAAACCGTGACGAGCGCACCTACGCAGACCCGTTTGCCTTTGACATTCGACGCGAACCACTTCCCGCGCAGATTGGCTTCGGCGCTGGCGGGCCGCACTTCTGTCTCGGCGCCAATCTCGCACGCCGCGAGATCGCCGTGATGTTCGACGAGATTCGTCGCCGCCTCCCCGAGCTTCACGTGGTGGGCGAGCCCGCGTTCCTGCAGAGCAACTTCATCAACGGCGTGAAGCGGATGCCCTGCGCCTGGTAACCCGGGGTTTTCGGCGCAACTGTGTGCAGTTTTGGCAATCTGGCGCGCCGATAATCGTGCGATCTGGCGCTACCCAGCCTGCTTCTTCTTGAAAGCCAGGCCGGCCAGGACTTCCATGATCAAACGATGGGCGACGTTCACAGTGCTGTCTGCGTGGTCGTAGGCCGGTGCAACTTCCATCACGTCGAATCCCACCATCGGGGTCTCGAGGGCCAAACGGCGCATCGCCCGAAGCATGTCGACACTGGCGATACCGCCTGGCTCAGGGGTTCCGGTGCCTGGCGCGTAGGCCGGGTCAAGGCTGTCGATGTCCACGCTGACGTACAGGTGATCCACCCCGTCCATTGCCTCGGCGATGGCGTCGGTGAGCACGGCGTCAAGACCGCGGGAGTGGACCTCGTCCATCATGTGCCAACGCATGCCTTGCTCGCCCATCCATGTCCACACGTCTTCGCCGGGCCAATAACCCCGTAAACCGATCTGAACAAAGTTACGGGGGGAGATGGCTCCGCTTTCGATGAGTCGACGCATTGGGGTGCCGTGGCTTGCCAAGTTGCCGTCGATCGTGTCGGCAGTGTCGGCATGCGCATCGAAGTGCACCATTCCGACCTTGCCGAAGCCGTACTTTTCGGCCACTGCCGTTGCGGCGGGCCACGTGATGGTGTGGTCGCCACCGATAGTGACGGGCATGATGCCGAGGTTGACGATTTCAGCAACTTTCGACTTCACATTGTCAAGGCTCTTCTCGACCATTCCATGCGGGCATAAGGCATCGCCAGCGTCGACGACCTCGAGGTGTTCGAAAATTTCGAGACGCAGGTCGAGATGATATGTGCCGGCCTCGTAGGCATTCACACGCACACCTCGCGGGCCGAAACGAGCACCAGGACGATTTGTCGTGCCCAGATCGAACGGTGCACCCAGAACGGCCACGTCGGGTTGCCAGTCACGCAACATCCCAACATCGGGCACCAACGGCCGCTGTGCGAACGTCAGGGTGCTCCCGAATGCGAATCCTTGATCCAACTGCTGCTGATAACCAGGGGGCAGTTGACGCTTCGGCTCTGACATGCCCCAAACCTTACTGACCCGAGGCTTTTCGGCGCGCCCGTATGCACGTTTGGCGCACTGGCGCGCCGAGAAATGTGACAACTTGCGCGTGCGATGGTTGACTGACACCTAGTGAGTCGCTCCCCTGCACGAGTACCCCTTGCCGGCGTTTTCGGCGGCGGTGGCCTGTTCGGAATCGGTTATGCCTTGGGCATCCTTGATGGGCTGAAGAGTCGCGGCATCGACCTTTCGGACGCACCAATGCTTGGAACATCTGCAGGGTCGTGGGCTGCGTCTGCCACAGCACTGGGCATCGATGTTCGAGAGCTGATCGAGCTTGATGTTCCCCGTTTCCCTGATCCGCGCAAGGGTGTCTTGGCCAACGCGGCCCGAAAGGTGTTTGGCGACGTCACACACCCGAACGTGAAGGCGGTGGCCTGCTCGTTGCCACGACTCAAACGCACCATCCTCGACGGCGCCAATATTCCGCTGGCAGATCTGGTCGCAGCATCATCCGCTGTGCCCGCGCTTCTTGCACCGCACAAGATCAACGGAGTTCGCTATGTCGATGGCGGAGTGCGATCAGGCGCGAGCATCGACTACGGGGCGAACGCCGATCTTCTGGTTGTCATCGCACCACTGGCAGGCGCCATGTTCGGCCCGTTCGGCGGCTTGGCCGAGCGGGTGTTGCGGCGCGAGATCAGCGAGTGGA
>JBILKS010000130.1:0-4654 GCA_044376595.1 Ilumatobacteraceae bacterium
GAAGAGCAGCGCTTCGAAGAGGCCGGACGTCTGCGAGACCAGGAGCGTTCGTTGCTCGAAGAGCGCGCGCACAAAGAAGCCGACATCAAGGCACAGGGTGTTGATCTCTTCGACGAGGTCAACGAAGAGGCCATCGCCGAGGTGCTCAGTTTGTGGACGGGCATCCCCGTCTACAAACTCACCGAAGAAGAGACCGCGAAGCTCCTCAACATGGAAGCCGAACTGCACAAGCGGATCATCGGCCAGGAAAATGCCATCAAGGCAGTCAGCCAGAGCATCCGTCGTACGCGTGCCGGCCTGAAAGACCCGAAGCGCCCCAGCGGTTCATTCATCTTCCTCGGCCCCACCGGTGTCGGAAAGACCGAACTCGCCAAGACACTCGCCGAGTTCCTCTTCGGCGACGACAACTCGCTGATCGCACTCGACATGTCCGAATACATGGAAAAGCACACGGTCAGCCGTCTCGTCGGTTCACCTCCCGGATACGTGGGATACGAAGAGGGTGGCCAGCTCACCGAGGCCGTGCGCCGCAAGCCGTTCAGCGTTGTGTTGTTCGACGAAATCGAAAAAGCACACCCCGACGTGTTCAACACGTTGTTGCAGATTCTCGAAGAGGGTCGCCTCACCGACAGTCAGGGCCGTGCGGTCGACTTCCGCAACACCGTGCTCATCATGACGTCCAACCTCGGTACGCAAGATCTGCGCAAGGCCAACGTGGGATTCACCAAGACAGACGAAGCTGTCTCCTACGAACGCATGAAGGAAAAGGTCAACGAAGCACTCAAGCAGCACTTCCGCCCCGAGTTCCTCAACCGCATCGACGAGATCATCGTGTTCCACGAGCTTGCCAAGCAAGAGGTCATGCAAATGGTCGACCTCATGACCAAGCGCCTCATCGGTCAGCTCGAGAGCCAGGGACTCGGAATCGAACTGACGCAATCGGCCAAGGAACTCTTGGCCGAGCGTGGCTACGACCCGCAGTTGGGTGCTCGTCCGTTGCGTCGTGCGATTCAGCGATTCATCGAAGATCCGCTGTCCGAGAAAATCCTGTACAAGGAATTCCCGGCCGGGGTCATCATCGTGGTGGATACCGAAGACGACCCCGAAAAGCCCGGAACTCAGCGCTTCTCCTTCACCTCGGTCGAAGGCTTCCAGCCTCCGGCAGCGGTGGAACTCGCCGGTGCCGGCGAGAACCCCGTCGCACCTGAGTGATCCTGCGCCTCGCAATCTTTCGTCGCATCGCGGCGTTGGTATGCGTTGCCCTCTTGCTGTCTGCATGTCGCATCGACACCACCGTGTCGATGCGCGTCGAACGCGACGGTTCGGGCGAAGTCACCGTTCTCATCGTCGCCAACAAGGACATCGTCGAACAAGCCCCACAACTGAGTGAGGATCTCAACTTCGCCGACTTGGTGAACGTCGGCTGGGAAGTCGAAGGCCCCACCCCCACCGCAGACGGCGGCTTGCAGGTCATCCTCTCCCATCCGTTCGAGAACGAGTCCCAGGCAACTGCAGTGCTCATGCAGTTGAACGGAGAGCGTGGGCCATTCCGCGATGTTGCGCTCACTCGCAGCGGAGAAGCCCGGGATTCTCTGTGGACTCTTTCGGGGCGCCTCGAGGTGACAGGTGGCCTTCAGGCCTTTGCTGACGATCAACTCGTGGAGATTGTCGGAGGCGCTCCCTACCAAGCGACTGTCGACAAAGCCGGCCTCGACTTGGGGAAGGTCATTGGTCTCACCTTCCGCGCAAGTCTTCCGGGTGACGTGAAGACAACCACCGGTTTTGTCGAGGGAACCGAACTCACGTGGCGAGTTGCCACCGACGGCACTCCCGTCGACCTGGCCACCACCACCGAAAATGTCGACGTGGTCGGAACCATCGGCGGAGTCATCGGATTCGTCGGCCGTGCTCTGTCGGTCATCTGGGTACTTTTCATCGCCGCAGTGGCGTTTCTCGTTTATCGGCGACAGAACGCACGACGAACTGCCCGGGAAGCACGCCGCGCCTCTCGGCAACGTCCGGAAGAAGCGAACGCGGATCACGACGACGCACACCGTTGACGTATCTTTGTCGTGATGGCAAAACTTCGACTCGTCTATCGGTGCACCGAATGCACGGCATCGCACCCCAAGTGGTCCGGTAAATGTGCTTCGTGTGGTGCATGGAACTCACTCGTCGAAGATGTCGAAGGCCCTGATCTTCCCCTCGTGTCCATGGCGGCAGGCATGTCACTCGTGGCGCCAGGAGAACCCAAACCCATCACCGACATCGACGGCAGCGTCGGCCAACCCCAACCCACCAACATTCCCGAACTCGATCGAGTTCTCGGCGGTGGCCTGGTTCCCGGATCCGTCACCCTTCTCGGCGGCGAGCCGGGCATCGGCAAGAGCACGCTCCTCATGCAACTTCTCGCCGCGTGGCCACAACGCACCCTGTACGTCACGGCGGAGGAGAGCGCGCAACAAGTTCGCCTCCGTGCCGAACGGCTGAACGCACTCAACGAAAACGTGTGGCTTCTCCCCGAGATGAGCCTCCCGCACATTTTCAAAGCCATCGAGAACGTCAAGCCTGATCTCATCGTGGTGGACAGCATCCAAACCATCGCCGACCCGGAACTGTCGTCGCCCCCGGGCTCAGTGGTTCAGGTTCGCGGGTGTGCGCACCGTCTCGTACAAGAAGCCAAACGACGCAATCTGCCCGTCATCATGGTGGGCCACGTCACCAAAGAAGGTGGGCTTGCAGGGCCACGCGTTCTCGAACACGTGGTCGACACGGTGCTGTCGTTCGAAGGTGAACGACACCATGCCTTGCGTTTGTTGCGCGCCTCCAAGCACCGCTTCGGGCCCACGTCCGAACTCGGACTTTTCGAAATGACCGAAACCGGCATGGTCGGAGTGCCCGATGCCAGTCAACTTTTTCTCGCCGATCGTCGCACCGGTGTTCCCGGTTCCGTGGTTGTTCCCACAATCGAAGGACAACGGCCTCTTCTTGTTGAACTTCAGGCACTCACCAACTCGGTCTCGGGCGGGGCGCCTCCCCGACGCTCCGCACAAGGAGTCGACTCGGGTCGCCTCGCACTTCTTTTGGCAGTTCTCGAACGCCGGGCACGTGTTTCGCTCGCCAGCCACGAGGTCTACGCCTCCGTCGTGGGCGGCGTGAAACTTGCCGAGCCCGGAGCCGACCTCGGCATGTGCCTGGCCCTCGTCTCCGCCGTCATCAACAAACCCCTACCAGCGGATCTCGTCGTCGTGGGCGAAGTCGGGCTGGCTGGCGAAGTCCGGCAGGTAGCGCAGGTCAACCGTCGCCTCGCCGAAGCCGCACGCTTGGGCTTCACCCGCGCCATCGTCCCCGCCAGCGCCTCCGACAAGGTCAGTGGCATCCGCGTCGAAGGTGCCGCCACCCTGAACGAAGCCTTGTCGCTCGCACACCTCACCGGAGCTTTTGCCGACTAGGTCTCTGCGTTGCCGTAGGTCAAGACCGCTTACTCACGTTCGGGAAAGTTCCTCGGCTGCAACTCGAAGAGCCTCCGAGGGCGCGCCCCCTGCCCATGCGTCCGATTCGACAGCACGGGAGTAGCTCTCCCACTCGAGCCTGATGGCCGCTCGGTTCCCCAGGTGAGCGTGACCCTTCATACGAAGCAGGACAAGTTCTTCATGCCCCGGAAGGACCCGGAGTCCCCGCTCCGTGGCGGAAAAAAGCAAGGTTGTGTCGCCATTGCCGATTGCCAACTCTGCAAGATGTACAGCCGCTCTCACGATCAAGATCACGTGCGACGTGGTGATTCCTTCTGCATCGGCCCAGGCGTAGTTGACACCTGAAAATGGAAGATTTGTGACACGGTTGAATGAAGACACGAGTCCTGCGTGTGATCTTTGGTCATTGCCCGATTCGAAACCATCTAGTTCGATTGCAAGCAACTGGGCGTCGGTTACCACCGCCTCGTGAAGCGGGAGACGATCCGAGAATGTCCGGGGCAACCATTCATCATCGGGTGGTTCACCAACTGCAGAGTTCAAACCGCGTCTCACCTCGGACACGACATTGGCAAAGGTCGCATCCCGCACATCTCCATCCCACAGAGCCGTCCGTGCAGCACTTCTCAGCGAAGAGCCACGATGCTCAGCCATCCAAACCAGAAGCTCGAGGGCTTTCCCCTTCGAAAATGTGACGCGACGACCATCGCGATCCTCTGCTGATGGCGGACCCAGTACCCTGACGATCACCTGCCAGTTTCCATTGTCCGAAAGATGGTGCGGTCGGCATGTGTCTCGTTGCTCGACGTGCTGACCACTCCTCGATTCATCAATCGATGCCGACCCATACGTCATTTTTCTGAGTTCAATGCGCTTCTTGGCAAGAAGATACGAACCGAGAGCCACATTGGTGGTCACGGACCCGAAAAGTGCAGCATCTGACAGCGACAATGAACTCTCTCGGTCGTCCGGCTCGGGAGATGTTTGCTGTGGCGTTGCAGTCGCATGAACGGCTTTCGCAGAAACCACTAGCCCTACCAACGAGATGGCTGCTACGCGAATGAACTGCGGTGCCCACAGCGACGCAGACTTGGCGCCTCTGGCTGCGGCGATCATTTGCAGCACAAATGTCGCCACCAGCCAGATCGCCGCCATCACCAAGGCGATTTGACCGAGTGACT
>JBILKS010000131.1:0-4650 GCA_044376595.1 Ilumatobacteraceae bacterium
GGGCAATACAGCGCGCTGTGGCATCTTGCCTTGCGCAACAGCGGCGAGCGAGATCAGTGCGACGAGGGGAAGCAAAACACTGGCAAATGTGCGGCGCACACCCCGATCGTAAGACGGCTCGGATCGGCAACTCGCGAGGATGGTCAAGCAGTGACAATCATCATCGGGTCCGATTGTCGCGAGCGTACGGGTCTGATTAGCCCCCTTCAGGAATGTCTCGCCACAGTTCCTCGCGCATCTTCCATGCTCCGATGACGCCCGCATCCATGACGCAGTCGACCCATGGTCGCATGGACGACGCCAATTGCAACACCGCGTCATCACCCACAACGACAAGAGCTTTGGCCGCAGCTCGATCCGTGGCACGTTCAATGCGCAGTTTTGTGTCACGACCGGCAGACGTCAACGAGAGACCGTCGACATTGATCAAGCTTCTGGAACGCAATCGATCGACGGCTGCCAGCCACGCCTTGTCGTCCCAGCCGGAGACACGCTGCAGAAGATCAGCGGGCATTGCTCCGTCGGCAGCATGGAGAACGTGGCACTCCACGGCATCAACGTCCTCTGCCGATGTTGCGCTCCAGTGCGCGTCGCCTCGATGTTCGCGAAGGATCGTGCATGCATGCCACAGGATCATGCCGGGCGAATCGGGCCAGGGTAGGTCGGCGTGTGCTGCTCCGATTGGTCGACCGGCAAAGTCAGTTGACTCGACGATTCGTTGGCTGATGTCGGCCGCATGTTTCATCTCATTGCTGCTCATTGCCGTACCGATGATGCGTTGAAGTGTCTTTTCTGCACCGAGAAGGCGTGCCTGTGTGATGTCTCGTGGTGCAGCAATGTTCCACACGTCGGGTATGGCCTTGCCGATGTACGAGGGGGCGAATCCATACAGTACGGCAGTCGCCGTGCGGAGATTGATGGCGCCGAGAGCAGCAAGCCGGCTGCCAAAGTACCTGTACTCCGGACGGTTGAGTCCGATGGAACCATAGGCATCCTCGGCCTCCGGTGAGCGATACGCCAACTGGTGGTATGGCTCGACCACTCGCCACAATTCTCTCGCCAAACGATTCACAGGACCCCCTCAAGTACGCGTTCTCCGAGAATAGAGGGACAGATGTCGGGTCCGAGCGTCGGGAGAGGATTTCTAGAGTGCTGCGATGCAGAAGTCACTCAGCCAGATACGTGTTGTGTTCGTCGTCATGGCGATGGGGTCGATGGGCTTATTGGCCTCGTGCAGCGACGACACTTCCGAGGTTGTGATCGCAAATGAGCGTCTCGCAACTGGCTTGCTCACGGTCGAGGATCTCGGCGAAGGCTGGGCCGAGACACAGCGGACACGCTTCGAGATGAGAGAGCCGGAAAATCCTTCGATTGACCCGTCGCTGTGGTGTCCTCAGGCCGACAGAACGGCACTCCGTCTGGTCGATCTGGCGGGTGATGCAGGGGTCGATGTTGAGTTCGAGAAGGTGTCGAAGGGATCAAGCCGGTACGTGCGTCTCCAGGCGTGGAGCAACACTGAAGTTGGCGATTTCATGACCGCTGTGGACAAAGCTTTGGCGGAATGCGACGGAGTCGCTTGGAACGATGGCAGTGGTACGACGTACACAATCACGGCACTCCGTGCGCCCACGGTGGGGGACGAGGTCATCAACTGGGAGATCGACATCAACACCGGCACTCCTACGGGTGAAGCCGCCTCGCTCAGCCGGACGTCGGTGTTTCGTATCGGTGAGGCAGTGGGGGTGATTCAGGAGGGCGGAATGGGTGATGCGGGTGCCACCACAAACGACGACCGGACGGCTCTCATCGTGATGGCTGCCGACAAGTTGGCCGGCAGCCTCACGGTGTCTTGAGAGAGGTGGGTGGATTTCCCATGGCCGCCAGAACGGCATCGATGGAGATGTTGTCCCATGTGGCGGTGTCAGTGAGGGTGGGATCAATCTCGAGGAGGACACGGCCATTGATCTGGCCAATGATCCACGCGGAAAGCATCTCGAGATTGACGCCCTTGCGTACCCAGCCCTTGTCTTGAGCGAAAGCGAGTGGCTCGGCCAGTGCTTTGTTGGCAACTCGTTGCATTTCTGCCAGTTGTTTCGCCAGTTCCGGGCGTGACTGCGCACTGCCGAGAACATTGATTCGCACCGCACGGTTGTCTGCGGACTGGGGATTGCCGTACAAATCACGCAATGCCGAACGAACCAACTCGATGAACTGCTTTTTCGAAGTGCAGGCGTAGACAGACGCTTCGAACACGCGCAGACCTTTGACCTGCCCTTGGACATAACGGAGGGCCTGGGCAGCCACAATCAGACCCTCACGGCTGCCGAAGAAGTGGTAGATCGAGGGTTCGGTCACTTTGGCCATGGACGCCACATCACGAACGCGTAGACCCACTTCGCCCTTGGTTTCTATGAGGTGCACTGCGGCGTCAAGCAGTCTCGTCCGCGTGTCGACGCTAGGGCCCACCGACACATCGTACCCAAGGTTGGGCGAGAGGGCGATGCTGGCGGCGTTCAGCCTTGGATGCCCTGTGGAGACCGACCGTGCCTCGCTGAAGAGAGATGCCATCCTCCGAGTACGACCAGTACCAGAATGACACCGAAGGTGGGCACTGTGAGGCGGAAGAGCGAAAAGGATGCCGTGAGTATCACGAGTGCGAGGCCAAGCCGAACAGCAGGATGCAGCGCCGCGAGTCTCCTGGCCAACCAGCCAGAGCCGGTGAGCGCTGCCAGCGAAGCGACGATGAGGCTGGCCGTTGCGAGGACGATGATCACATCGTCCAGGGTGGTTGAGAGTGCCTTGAGGGCTGCTCGCAAGCCGTCGCTCGCCCCGGGATTGGACACCAGATCCGGTACTTCGTCGAGTACACGTCGTGTCGCCAGGTGAGTTGCCAGCAAGGCGGCTGCGAACGCCGCGCCGAGGGCACAAGACACACCTCGCCGACGCCGAGACAGAAGAATCGCAAGCGCCACAGAGCCGACAAACAAGGCAATCACGGCTACTGTGGCACGCTTGACGAGCACCAATATGTCCTGGGCAGTCTCCACTTCTTGGGAAGCCGATGAGACGGCATCTCCTTGGAAGACGACAAGTTGGCCGAAGTCAGCTGGCAGATCTCGGGACAGCAGTGATTCCAGCATGGGTATCTGCACCGCTGGATCCCCGTCGGGTGCAAACTCCGGAACCACAGTGTCACCCAAAAGACCCAGTTCCTGAACTTGCCGGAGCCCGATCGTCACCAAGGGCAGGAGGTTGAATGAGACCTCGTCATCGGTAATCCGGAACCCGGTGGATGTCACGTCGTTTTCCAACAAGTCGAGGAAGTGTGCGTGTGCGTCACGCGCTATTTCCACGAGGATCTCCTGTACATCATCGCGACGCAGTGCGCTATCGAGTCGGGCTTGGATGAAACGAGTCGCGCTTCCCGAAATGCTCGGTGCGAGGTTGTCGAGAGCGCCCGGAAGAAGATCGTCCAGGCGATCCTCGAGGTTCAGGACGTCGGACAATTCTGCAGCCAAGTGTTCCGCAATTGCTGCAGTGGCGCCCGGCGTTGCAAGACCCTCCGCTGCCGCACCAGCCACGCGATCACTGTCGAACAACGTGGTGCGTCCCCAAACGGCGACGGCGCCAACACAAAGACTGAGCGCTGCAACGAGCCCAAACAATGCAACGAAAAAATGACGGATCACCGAGAGTGGTGTCACTCGTTTCGAACCGTGGTCGGGAGTGGCCCGTCGTGACTCCATCCGCGTGTCAGCTGAGTACTTGTTTGATGTGTTCGAAAAGATCGTCGTACGTAGTGAGAGCGGGTAGATGGGGGAACTCGCGAATCACGTTCTCCGGTGCGTGGAAAAGAAACCCGTGCTCTGCTGCTTCCAACATGGCGGTGTCGTTGTAGGAATCGCCGGCAGCGATGACGCGGTAGTTCAGCGCCTGCAACGCATGGACAGTCTTGCGCTTTTGGTCTTCCGTGCGGATCTCGAAGTCGACAATCCGGTCGTCTGTGACGACGAGTCGATGGCACAAGAGGGTCGGCATGCCGAGCTGACGCATCAAAGTTCCGCCGAACTGTTCGAACGTGTCGGACAGGATCATGACCTGGGTCAGCTGGCGCAACTCGGTCAGGAACTCCACAGCCCCGGCCAAAGGTTGCAACGTGGCGATCACTTCCTGGAGCTTCGACATGGTCAGACCGTGTTTGTCGAGAATTTCCAGCCGTCCGCTCATCAGTAGGTCGTAATTGGGTTCGTCACGGGTCGTGCGCCGCAGAGCCGGTAAACCGGTGGCTTCGGCCACAGCGATCCATATTTCGGGTACGAGAACTCCCTCGAGGTCCAGAGTGACGATCGTTTGGGAAGGAGCCTGCGCCAGAGCCATGTCCCATTCTCGCATCCCCAACGTCCTAGGGTAAAAGCAGTGAGATGCGGCCGTTCATGGACATAAGGCGAGAGCAGTGGCCCGAGCTGCAACGCAGAACCCTGCGAGTTTTGGTAGCCGGGCAGGTCATCGCCGCTGCGTCTCTCGCATCTGCTGTGACGGTGGGTGCCTACGTCATTCAGGACATGTTGGGTCAAGAGACACCGTGGGGCGGGTTGGCCACGGCCACCGTCACCACGGGTACTGCATTCATGGCGCAGATGCTGTCGCGGT
>JBILKS010000132.1:0-4612 GCA_044376595.1 Ilumatobacteraceae bacterium
CGACGTGCGATCGAAGCCACGGCAGCGCTCATCGGCAACGAAGCCGACCTCTTTCCTCTCGCCGGCGCGCTGTCGCTGCACGAACAGGATGCCGCACTCGCACCAAGTTCTCCCGGGCGTCGTCGCGTGGTCTTTTCCACCGACATCGCCGAGAGTTCGCTGACCGTCGACGGCGTACGAGTGGTCATCGACTCCGGTCTTGCCCGTTCACCGCGCTTCGATCCCCGCACAGGTATGTCGAAACTCTTGTTGGGGAACATCAGCAGGGCATCTGCCGATCAACGCGCCGGTCGTGCGGGTCGTCTGGGCCCCGGACGTGCGTATCGACTGTGGCCACAGGCTGAACACAGGTCCCGGCGACCCCAGGTGGAGCCCGAAATTCTGCAGATCGATCTCGCGGGCGTCGCCCTCGAACTCGCCGCTTGGGGCGTGGACCCCACCGAACTTCGTTTTCTCGACACCCCACCGTCGGGAGCCATGCAACAAGGTCGTGAACTGCTGTCGATGCTGAACGCACTCGACGCCGACGGAAAGATCACGTCGGAGGGCCGAGCCATGTTGTCCCTCCCCCTGCATCCACGGCTTGCCGCCATGGTGGTGGGAGCCAGCGATGGAGAAGTATGGACCGCGTGTCTCATGGCCGCGCTGTTGGAGGATCGCGATGTCGTGCGCTCCGTTGGCGCACATCGAAACAGCATTCCCGAAGACATCACTTGGCGGCTCGAATGCATCGACGGAATCACCAGCGACGACCGCATCGATCGACGCGCAGCGAATCGGGTCAAAGAACAGGCGCGTGACATTCTTCGCCGTTCGCGACGCACCGCATCGCGCGAGGGTCTCGACTCGTCACGAGTCGGATCGCTCTTGTTGCGCGCCTTTCCTGATCGTCTCGCCATCCGCAAGGCCATCATCGGCCAGTACCAGTTGCGCACCGGTGCAGCTGCGTGGATCTCGAAGGATTCCGATCTGGTCAACGAGCAGTTTCTCGTTGCCGCAGATCTCGACGGAGATCGCAAGACGTCGCACATCCGCATGGCGGCAGCCATCTCCGCCGACGAGATCACCGACCTGTTCGCCGACAACATCACGGTCACCAACAACGTCGTTTGGGATCGCGATCGAAACGACATCGCCCAAGTCATCGAGTGGAAACTCGACGGCATGCGCCTGCGAGAGGTCCGCCAGAAACCCGCCGCGGGAGAAGACGCCACCAATGCGCTCATCGACCGGGTCCGGTCGACCAGCCTGCAGTCGCTGCCGTGGGACGCACAGGCCGAGTCGGTTCGCGAACGTGTTCGCTTTCTGCACTCCCGCGACACGGCCTGGCCAGACTGGAGCAGCAAGGCCCTGTTGGCTTCACTCGATACTTGGCTGGCTCCGTACCTTGCTGGATGCACCTCGCAGTCCGATGTGGACCACCTGAATCTGGCCATCATTTTGCGCAGCGGCTTGCCCTACGAACTCGGCCCTCATCTCGACGAGTTGGCGCCCGAACGCGTCTCGCTCGCCACAGGCAAAGAAATGAGAATCACCTACCGCGGCGAAGACACCCCCATGTTGTCGGCGCGCGCACAGGCGTTCTACGGCGTCACCGAGCATCCGTGCATCGACAACGGCCGGGTTCCGCTGGTGGTGGAGTTGTTGTCGCCTGCCGATCGCCCGATTCAGGTCACCAGCGATCTTCCCTCCTTCTGGGCGGGTTCGTGGGCCGAGGTTCGCAAGGACATGGCGGGCCGCTACCCGAAACACTCGTGGCCACCCAACCCGAACGTGCGCGACTGACGCTCTACGCCCTACCGTGGGGCCATGGCCGATTTTGACTTCACCGAGCTTCTCCCCCTCGGACCCGACACCACCGACTACCGACTTGTCAGCACCGACGGTGTGTCCACGTTCGACACTCCCGCAGGGCAGTTCCTGCGTGTCGAGCCGAGCGCCATCACCTTGCTCACCAGCACCGCCATGCGTGACATCGCCCACCTACTGCGCGCCAGCCACTTGCAGCAACTTCGCAACATTCTGGACGACCCGGAAGCAAGCGACAACGATCGCTTCGTTGCGCTCGATCTTCTGAAGAACGCCAGCATCTCCGCCGGGGGCATTCTCCCCATGTGTCAAGACACCGGTACCGCAATCGTCAAAGCCAAGAAGGGACAGTTCGTCTTCACCGGTGGTGGTGACGAACAAGCAATCGCCCGCGGCGTGTACGACACGTATCTCACCAGCAACCTTCGCTACAGCCAGATGGCTCCGCTGAACATGTACGACGAGACCAACACGGGCAACAACCTTCCGGCTGAAATCAAGATCGCGTCCATTGACGGTGCCGAGTACAAGTTTCTCTTCATGGCCAAGGGCGGTGGTTCGGCCAACAAGAGCTATCTCTTCCAGGAGACAAAGGCACTCCTCAACGAAAAGACCCTGTTGCCGTGGCTCTTCGACAAGATGAAGACACTCGGCACGGCCGCATGCCCCCCGTACCACCTCGCAGTTGTCATCGGCGGAACGTCGGCCGAGATGGCAGTGGAGACGGCCAAGCTCGCCAGCGCGCGTTACCTGGATTCGCTACCCACACAGGGAAGTGCCCTCGGCAACGGCTTTCGCGACATCGAACTCGAGCAGAAGGTTCTGAAACTCGCACAGGACACTGGCATCGGCGCCCAGTTCGGCGGCAAGTACTTCTGCCACGACGTGCGCGTCATTCGTCTCCCCCGCCACGGTGCCAGTTGCCCCGTTGCGTTCGCGGTGAGTTGCAGCGCCGACCGCCAGGCTCTGGGCAAGATCACCGCCAAGGGCATCTTCATCGAAGAACTTGAAACCGATCCGGCGCGCTTCCTGCCCGAGATCACCGACGAACATCTCGATGGCGAAGTTGTACAGATCGACCTCACGCGTCCGATGAACGAGATTCGTGAGACCTTGTCGAAGTACCCGGTGAAGACACGAGTCATGCTGACCGGCCCCATGGTGGTGGCCCGCGACATCGCTCACGCCAAGATCAAAGAACGTCTCGACTCGGGCGGCGGCATGCCGCAATATCTGAAGGATTACTGCGTGTACTACGCGGGTCCGGCCAAAACTCCCGAGGGCATGGCTTCGGGTTCATTCGGCCCCACCACCGCAGGGCGCATGGACTCCTATGTCGACGAGTTCCAAGCGGCGGGTGGCAGTTTCGTCATGCTCGCCAAGGGCAACCGTTCACGCCAGGTGACCGACGCATGCAAGAGCCACGGTGGCTTTTACCTCGGCTCCATCGGCGGACCCGCTGCGCGTCTCGCACAGGATTGCATCACCAAAGTCGAAGTACTCGAATACCCCGAGCTCGGCATGGAAGCGGTGTGGAAGATCGAAGTGAAGGACTTCCCCGCGTTCATCGTGGTCGACGACAAGGGCAACGACTTCTTCGATCTGGTGAACAAGCCGATGCCCGGCACCCAGGTGAAACTGAAGTAACGCCGAAGAAGAATCGGGCAGGTCTCAGGACAAAAGCGTCTTGAGGGCGGTGCGGGTGTCGGCAACTTCGTCGGGGTTGCCACCGAACTCGACCGCAGCAAAGTCGGTGACGCCGACATCGGCCAGTGCGGCAATGCGATCGGTGACTTCGGATGCCGTGCCAACGATGGCGATGTCGGCCGGGCCGGCAGCCCCCTCTTTGTCGAGCATCGCCCGGTAACTGGGCAACTGGCCGTAGATGGCAAACACCTGTGACGCACGCTCACGCGCTTCCTCGATCTTCGTGGTGACGCACACCGGCAGCGCGGCGATAACCCGCGGCATCGGCTTGCCGAGTTCGCTGGATGCTTTGTTCAACACCGGCACCGTGTGATTCGCGAGAGTGGACGGCCCTGTGCACCATGTGAGGGTGCCGTCGGCCAGGGCCGCGGTTACCCGCAACATCTGCTCGCCCAACGCGGCGACGACGACACCGAATGGCTGTGATCCGGCAACAGACACACCGGCATGAGTGGAGTACACCTCACCAGAGAACGAGACGTTGTTGGTCTTGTTCAGCGACTGCAGAACGGTCAGGTATTCGCGCATGTGGCGCACGGGCTTCTCGAATGACATGCCCATCATGCTCTCGATGACGATCTGATGGCTGAGGCCGATGCCCAGACACAAACGACCACTGGTCGCGGCATTTACCGTGAGGCATTGTTGGGCCAGCATCATCGGATGTCGCGGATATGTCGGCACCACCGCCGTGCCGAGTTCGATGCGTGGCACTTCACGTCCGATCAACGCCAGCAATGTCAGTGCGTCGTGGGCGAAGATCTGGGGCATCCAATAACTGGAGAACCCGTCACGCTCGGCCTGCTTTGCTTCGGCTATAACCTGATCCACCGTGCCCGACTGGGCGGCACCCCCGAAAAGTCCAATTTTCATGGGGCGACGGTATCAGCCCTCACGTTGTGCCGTCGTCGGAACCCTCACGGCAGGCGAAGGAGCAATAGTTGATGGAGTTCCCGGTGCTGTGGTTGCGGTCGGTACTCGGCCGAGAGGCGACGTCGTCTCAGTCATGAGCAACGATGTCGTAGTCGACAACGAGGCGGGATTATCAAGGTCCACGTCGATGGAAACATACGGACATGATCCGGCAACCAAGTAA
>JBILKS010000133.1:0-4601 GCA_044376595.1 Ilumatobacteraceae bacterium
TGTTGACCGGAGACAGCAGCGTCAACTCCGATGCCCCGATCATGGTGATGACAACCGAGGTTCTGCGCAACATGATCTATGCCAACTCGCCGGCACTCGACAATCTTCGCGTGGTGGTGCTCGACGAGGTGCATTTCCTGCAGGACCAGTACCGCGGGCCCGTCTGGGAAGAGGTCATCATTCATCTCCCCATGGAGGTGGCCTTGGTGTGCCTGTCGGCCACCGTGTCGAACGCACAAGAGGTTGCTGATTGGCTGACCACGGTCCGAGGGGACACGAGAGCCATCGTTGAGACCAAACGTCCCGTGGTCCTCGAGCATCATCACGCCTTCTTCGACAAGGCCACTGGTCAAACCAACGTTCTTCCCACTCTGGAAGGAACAAAGGTCAATCCGCGACTGAAGCGCGTTCTCACCTCGGACCAACAGGGCAAGGGTGGTCGAGAATCCCAGCGGGGCAAGCGTCGGGACTCGCGTGTCGGACCACCCACTCGCCTCGAGGTCGTCGAGGAACTTCATCGGCGGGACATGCTTCCGGCCATTTTTTTCATTTTCAGTCGCAACCAGTGCGACGAAGCGGCCAAGGGATGTCGCAGAAGTTCTCTGGCCTTCGTCAACCCTCACGAGGCAGAACAGATTCGCCGCATCGCCAGTGCCCATGCCGAGAATCTGACCAACGAAGAACGACGAGCCCTCGATTTCGACGGCTTTGTGTCACTGATCGCCACGGGAGTCGCGCCGCACCATGCCGGTATGGTGCCCGCCTTCAAAGAGACGGTCGAAGAGGCCTTCACCCTTGGACTCATCAAGGTTGTCTTTGCCACCGAGACACTGGCTGTGGGTATCAACATGCCCGCACGTACCGTGGTGATCGACAAATTGACGCGCTTCACCGGCGAGCGACACATCCCGCTCAAGCCCTCGGATTTCACCCAACTGACCGGTCGGGCAGGACGCCGGGGGATCGATCCAATCGGCCATGCTGTGACGTTGTGGAGTCCCTTCGTTGGTCTCGAAGAGGTGGTGCGCTACGCCACCAACAAGACATTCCACCTGTCGTCTGCGTTCCGTCCGACGTACAACATGACGGTCAACCTGGTGCGTACCCATGCAGAAGCCGAAGTACGGCACCTGTTGAATCTTTCTTTCGCCCAGTTCCAGGCGAATGCCAATGTCGTGGGGATGCAGGCCAGAATCGAAAGGCGTCGCGAGGCGCTCCTCCTGGCAGAATCGCGAGCGGCCAGCAACTACGGCGACATATGGCGATACCGAGCTGCCAACGGTCTCGGTCAGTTCCGTAGCTCTGCATCGTCCCCCGCTCGCCGTGCAGCCGACCGGGATCTGTGGGAGACGTTGCGTCCCGGTGACGTCATCTCAGTGGATGTTGGTGGCGCCAGAGAAAAGCTCCTCGTGACCGCCACCGCCGCGCGCAAGCGGGGACTCAAGATCACGGTGGTCGATGTTCGCCAGGGTGTGCGCGGGTTGGTGCTCGACGAGATGCTCGACACGCCTCGGACACTCGGGCGTCTGGCCCTGCCCGAGGAGTTCTCACAATGGAATCCGAGCCACATGAAGGCCGTTGCGCAACAACTTCAGCATTTTCGACAAGGCGCCAGCAGTGCCGGTAGCGACCCGTCTCGAGCCTTCGACGTGAGCGACTACGAGCCAGATGGTGTCGATGCCGATCCGCACCTCCGAGAAAAGTTGCGCCACGCCGACAATGCCGACCGCATCCGGGGCGAGATTGCCCGTTTGGAACGCGAACTCGCTGACGAGGCTCAAACTGTTTCGGCAACGTTCGACTTGGTGTTGCGCGTGTTGCGGGAATCGGCATTCATCGAAGGATGGGCTCTTACACCCAAGGGTGCTGTGCTTGCAGGTGTGTTCCACGAATGCGACATCCTCATGGCAGAAGCCATCCATGATGGCCTCTTCGACGAACTTGCTCCCAGCGACCTCGCAGCGGTTGTTTCGTGCGTGGTCTTCGAACGTCGTGGTTCGGATGATTTCGAAGAGGTGTACCCCTCACAGAGGTCCCGGGAAGTCATCGAGACTCTCGAAGATCTGAGCCTCGAAATTCAAGACAGAGAACTCTCTGCCGGATTGCCGGTTCACCGCTTCCCGGATCCGGGATTTGCGCAAGCAGCCTCGTTGTGGGCCTCTGGCGCCACTCTCACCAAAGTCCTCGGAGTCCTACCCGAGATGAGTGCAGGCGACTTCGTGCGCACCGTGCGCCAGATTGTCGATCTCTTGCGACAAATCGAACGAGTGGCCTCGCGTCCGTCCCTGCGCACTGCGGCAGCCCGCGCGGCAGACGAGATGTTCCGGGGCATCGTGGTTGGCAGTGAGGTGCTCACGTGACAATTCACAAGGGCCAAGAATGGGGCACGATCGTGGGGAGTTCGGAGGTCAGCGCATGCATCCGAGCAACGACGGACCAACAAGTGGCTGCGGCGATTTCGGGATCGATCGTGGAGGCAGGGGATCTTGCAACCACTCTCGGTGTCGCCTCGACTCCCGCCACGGCGCAGTCATGGCGACGTCTTCCCCTGGATCTTCTGCAAGTGTCTCTTGTCGACCGGAGCGGGACCACGACGGACGTGGACTCCGCGGCGTGGGTCGCGTTCGGGCACCCGGGCTGGGGCTCGTACACGCTCGTTGCCAATACGTCGTTCGTACGAGGCCGACGAGTCTTTCCCCGATCGCACCCGAACGACGGCCGGTTCGAGATTCTCGAGGTGGACAAGAGCATGTCCTTTCGGCAACGTCTTGCTGCACTGCGGCGTATTCCTCGCGACGCACACTTTCCGCATCCTCAGATACACGTTCGAACGGCAACCACCTTCGACCGCGAATGGGCCAGGCCACTGCGAGTCATTGTCGACGGCGAAAAGTGGGGAAGTGCGTGCGCCGTGTCGGTACGAATCAAGCCCGACTCCACGTTCACCCACATCGCGACATGACTAGAGTTCGCTCATGACCCCCGACGTCGCCTTGGCCGAAATGGATCGACTGAAGGACGATGCCTGTGCGGCCATCGATGCAGCGTCGTCGCTGCTGATCGACATCAGCCACGACATTCACGCGCATCCGGAATTGAACTATGAGGAGCATCACGCCCATGGCGTGCTCACCGACCTGATGGCGTCACGCTTCGGCACTGTTCAACGGGGTGCCTACGGCGTCGCCACCGCCTTCGAGGCCGTCCAAGAGGGTTCGACCGCCAACGGTCCACATGTGGCCATCATTTGTGAATACGACGCCCTGCCCGAGATCGGCCACGCATGCGGACACAACGTGATTGCCGCAGCCGGAGCAGGTGCCGCCTTGGCTCTGCAACCGTTGATGCGCGAACTGCGCGGGACCCTCCATGTCTACGGAACGCCTGCCGAAGAGGGTGGAGGCGGCAAGATCGCGATGGCTCGTGGCGGGGCCTTTCGGGGACTCGACGCCGCAATGATGGTGCATCCGGCAGATCACGACCTCACGTCGATGAGGGCCATCGCCATTCACGAGTGTTGCGCGTCGTTCCATGGCGCCGAGGCTCATGCTGCAGCCGCTCCGCACCGGGGACGCAACGCCCTCGATGCCGCAGTGCTGTCGTACAACGCAATCGCTGCTCTCCGACAGCACATACGACCCACCGAGCGACTGCACGGTGTCTTTACGCACGGGGGAGACAAGGCCAACATCGTTCCCAAGTTCGCCGCGATGAACTGGTACGTCCGCTCGGACACTTTGGAAACCCTGGCACCCCTGAAAGAGCGCGTCGCTGCATGCTTCCAGGGAGCAGCGCTTGCCACCGGCTGCTCTGTCGATCTCGAATGGGAAGATCACTCCTATGCGGACATGCGGGATTCCGAGGCCATCCTCCATGCCTATGTCGCCAATGCCGAGCGAGCCGGACGAGATGTCGTGCCACCTTCGACCGATTCAATGGTGGTGGGCTCCACCGACATGGGAAATCTCAGTTATCTCGCACCGTCCATCCACCCGATGATCCGGGTTGCACCCCCTGGGGTACCCATCCACACGGCTCGATTTGCCGATTACGCCAAGGGTCCCGAAGGGGATCAGGCCGTGATCGACGGGGCAAAGATCCTCGCCATGACCGCCATCGACATCTTCTGCAGCGAAAAGCTCCGCCTGGCTGCCCGCCAAGAGTTTTCTGCTATCGGCAAGCCACCTGCAGGCGTGTTGTAGCCCAACTATCCGCTCTCGGGGCACCTCAGACTCGTAGCATGACCAACCGTGACGGTGTACGTACCCGAGGAATTCACTGCAGCGGAAACCGACATTCTCCGGCGGTATTTCACCAATCTTGATTCGCCCGTCTTCGCGCTGGTCAATCTTCCGGAAGTGGTGAAAGGGGCTCTGTTCGCGCGGTACAGCCGCAGCGCCAAGAGTCTGCGGCGACTGTTTCTCGACGAGTTCGTCGGCGAGCTCGACATTCAGGGTGACCAAACATTCGATGCGACCGTGGGCGTTTCGCGGGCCGAGGATCTCTACGAAAAAGTCTTCGTCGAATACGGCGACGATTCGGTGGCACAGTTGGGTGGCGTCCACCTGGCTTGCGAACAGGCCTCGAACATTTTGACCAAG
>JBILKS010000135.1:0-4563 GCA_044376595.1 Ilumatobacteraceae bacterium
TCCTTCGGCCTCGGCAACAGCGCCGGGGTCGACCATGTGGATGCACTTCCACGGGCAGATGTCGACACAGCCCTCGCACATGATGCACTCGGACTGGTCGATGTGAATGAACTGTTTGGGCTTGACGGCCTTCGAGAGATAGTCGGCATCGACTTCGACCAACTGATACTCGGTCGACCAATCCGGCATGGGTGGGTTTGCATCTGTTTTTGCCATGTGACTACTCCTTTCAGGTGACTGTGTTCAGGTAACTGGTTCGTTGGTGAGATTGTCAGGCTTTGCGTACGAGTGGGCGACCGTACGTCGAGGTTTCGATTTCTTTTTGTGCTTCCTTGCCGCGCTTCTGCCACCACACGAAGATCCACACCATGAGACCGATGAAAATGGCGTGAATCACCACGACGATGATGTCGCGCAAGGCCTCGTAGGAGATGTCGAACGGAAAACTGCCGCCCTGTGCCTCGGACTTGAGAATCCCACCGGGGCCGAAGAGCAACTTGTCTTTGCGCCAACCGAGTTCTTTGTCGGCGTGGTCGATCCACTGGTGAGGCACGATGCCAAAGGCCAAGAACCAGGTTCCGAACGCGTACACCGAGGCCGCCATGGCTTCGCCCCACGACAGGCGCTGGCCGGGCTTGCGCCGCTTCCCATAAGGGATGACCGCAAAGGTCAGGAGCAGCGTCAGACCAAACGAGAACAAAAACGCCTGGTTTACGCCCGGCCATTCGAGAACGTCTATTGCCAGCATTCGCTCAACGAGCCTTTCAATGGATCATGAATTGCAGAAACTTCCGAAGAAACACTAGTCAGCCCTCACCCCGTGACCACCATTCCTTCACCATTCCTCCCACTTTCTCTTTTTCACTTGCTCAGTGGCGCGATCTTGTCTTCGATGGTGACCAGACCCAGTTCCGGGAATGACGTGTGTCTCTCTCGAATGATTCTCGCTCGACGCGTTCGGCGGTCTATCGTTGTCAATTGTGACCGAGATCCCCGAACACCTCCTCAAGCGCTCCCGCGACCGTCGCGGTGGAGCGGGAGCCTCTGGCGAGGCCGCGCCTGCTGCCACTTCCGGAGACAACACGCCTGCTGTTGCCACCCCGAAAGTCCCCGCAAAGGCACAAAAGACCGCCCCTGTTGCCAAAGTTGCCAAGCCGGACTCCCCGGTGGTTGCGGCAGCCAAGAATCGGAAGAAAATTCCATTTTGGGCCATGGCCACCATGAGTTTGTTGCCTTTATGGGCATTTTTGTACGTTTTGGGCATCAAACCGGCCGAAAAGACGGTTGAAGGGCCCCTCGCAGTCGGCACGGCGGCCTATGCGGGGTGTGCCGGATGTCACGGCGCCGCTGGCGGCGGTGGGGCTGGCCGGGTGTTTTCGGGCGGCGAGTCCTTGAAGACCTTCCCGCACATCGAGGACATGCTCAACTTTGTCTACACGGGTAGTCAGCAATACGTGGCCGAAGGAATCAAGGTCTACGGCGACCCCGACCGTGAAGGCGGCGCCCATGCACCGTTGTCGTACAACGGCAACCCCATGCCTCAGCAGGGCGTGAAGTACGGCGGCGCTCTCACTGAATACGAAATCCTCGGTGTCGTGTGTCACGTGCGCTACGACCTGGCCGGTGCAGATTCCGGAAGCGAAGAGTGGGCAACGGAGTACGAAAACTGGTGCTCACCCGAATCGGAGATCTTTGCGGCCCTCGAAGCCGGCACCACATCATTCGACACGTTGGCCGATGACTTCGCAATGCTCGAAGACAAGCCCAACGTTGTTGGCACTGCGCCCCGTGAGACAACCGCCAAGTAGCAGGCATACCCTGATCGTGTGACTCCCCCTTCACACGACCCCATTACTCACGACATCGCTACTCGCGACATCACCACCGAGGTTCTGATCATTGGTGGAGGACCAGCCGGCGCATCTGCTGCCTACTGGCTCTCTGAACTCGGTCACGACGTTGTGGTCGTTGAGAAGAAGACCTTTCCCCGCGAAAAGACATGCGGTGACGGCCTCACTCCGCGCGCAGTGAAGCAACTTCACGACATGGGCCTCGAAGACAAACTGTCCCAGTTCCACCGCTACGAAGGACTGCGCGCCACGGCACATGGCCACGCACTCGAACTGCAGTGGCCAACGCACCCGATCTATCCTCAACACGGCTACGTGGTGCGTCGTCGTGATCTCGACACCATGGTGGCCCACAACGCGGCAGCAAAAGGTGCCACTCTCTTGGAAGGTCACGAGGCTCTCGAACCCATCGTCGATCGCGGCTTCGTGCGCGGTGCAGTGGTGCAGGCGAAAGGCGCATCGTCTCCCATCAACATCACAGCGCAGTACGTGATCGTCGCCGACGGAGCAAACAGCCGCTTTGGTCGCTCACTCGGAACCTTCCGCACACGCGAATGGCCGTACGGCACCGCCATTCGCACCTACTGGGAATCACCCATGCACGACGATCCATGGATCGAATCGGCACTCGACGTGAAGGACCGCAACGGCAACAGCATGCCCGGGTACGGATGGATCTTTCCGGTCGGTGACGGCACGGTCAACATCGGTGTGGGTCTTCTCTCCACCTTCCGTGACTTCAAGAGCGTCAACACCACTCATCTTCTCGATGCTTATGCACATCAGGTTGCAGATTCATGGAAGATCGACCCGGAGTCACCCACGCAACGCGCCACCAGCGGACGGATCCCCATGGGTGGATCCGTTGGCCCCAAGGCCGGACCCACCTACTTGGTGGTCGGCGACGCCGCCGGAAGTGTCAACCCCTTCAATGGTGAGGGAATCGACTACGCGTACGAAACCGCGCGCATGGCCGCCCAGGTACTGCACGAGGCCTTGATCACGGGCAATGCATCGGCGCTTCAGCAGTACCCCATGCTGCTTGACGCGGAGTACGGCCAGTACTTCAAAGTTGCGCGTCTCTTTGCCCGCGTCATCGGACGACCTGTCCTCATGCGCGAGCTTTCGCGAGTCGGCATCCAGAGCAAGACACTGATGGAGTGGGTGCTGCGGATCATGGCCAATCTGTTGCGTCCCGACGAACTCGGGCCAGCTGAAGCTGCCTACAAAGCCGCGGCCGCAATCGTTCGTTTGGCGCCCAACGCCTGATCACTCTTCGACACATGTGACGACATCAACTTCGTCGGTGCCGAGATTCAGAGAAACCTCCATCTGGTCGCCGAACTTGTCGATGAACTCGCGAAGCGAAGTTGTCGCAGTTTCGCACTCACGTTTGGTCGGAGTTGCCAGCGGAACGATCCATCCGTTCCGAAGCACGGCATCGTCACCTTCGTTCAACATGTCGACAATCGGTGGCAGTGGCAATCGTGTGAGTGGTTCTTCTCCTGCAGCTGGCGTGAGCGCGAACCACACGACGCCGTCGCCCAACATTTCGGCAAGAAGCACGCATGCATTCGCCGTGACGTAGTCGGTGCACGCAATCTCGCCCAATGTGCCGTCGGCAATGAACAGCGTTCGGCCATCGTCGAGTGCAAGGCGCGCCGTGGACACCGTGACTCCGTCGACAATGCTCCAGTTCGGCTCTACTTGGATGGTCACCACCGATGCGGTGTACGACACGAGATGTTTCGTGCTGGCGTTGGAGTCCCCGGCCCCGCCGCCGCCATTGACCGCAATGACGAACCACAGCAACCCTGCAAGCAACGGAAGCCCGAGGGCCGCTGCAAAACGTGCCGTCAAGAGTTGTCGCATGTGTTCAGTTCACCCATTGGCCGCGACGAGGGCGGCTCGATGCGCTGCGTCACCGAGTTGTTGCAGCACAACATCCGTGTGACCCAAGCCCACGAATATCGCCTCGTATGCACCGGGGGCCATCGCCACACCTTCGTTCAACATTGCATGGAACATCTTCGCGTAGAGCGCTTCGTTGGTGGTCTTTGCTTCGTCGAAGTTGGTGGGAAGATCCCGGCCGAGATACATCCCGATGAGCGTTCCGACCACGGGAAACTCTGCGTCGATCCCGGCAGAGCTGCAGGCATCGCGCAAGAGCGACGCCGCATGACGCGCACGAGCGGCCAGTTCCATGTACACGTCTTCGGTGAGCTCGTTCAGTGCCGCGAGTCCGGCCGCCGTGGCGAGTGGATTGCCCGCGAGGGTTCCGGCATGGAACACCTTGCCGAGTGGTGACAACGATGACATCAGCTCGCGACGTCCACCCACCGCACCGATCGGCAGCCCGCCACCGATCACCTTTCCGAAACAGGTGAGATCGGGCGAGATGTCGAACTTGGCCTGGGCGCCACCGGACCCGAGTCGAAATCCGGTGATGACCTCGTCGAAGATCAACACGGCACCGACACGGTCACACTCCCGACGGAGGCCTTCGAGGAATCCGGAAGCCGGGGCGACAACGCCCATGTTGGCGGCCACTGGTTCGACGATCACCGCTGCAACCTGCTCGTCAAGGTGGGGCACCACGTTGTACGGCGCAACAATGGTGTTGGCCACGGCTTCGTCGGGCACACCTGCAGTGCCGGGAAGTCCGAGTGTTGCAACCCCGCTTCCCCCTGCAACCAACAGTGCATCGGTGGCA
>JBILKS010000136.1:0-4550 GCA_044376595.1 Ilumatobacteraceae bacterium
GGCAACAATCGTTCGTCGGGTGCCAGGCGAATCACCGACGTGGCCGCGGCGATTGCATCACGAGCTTGCACCGATTCGCAGGAATGAACAGCGACAACCCCGCCCAACTCATTGATCACGATGGCGACGGAGTCAAGAATCTCCAACTGGCCGGGCGCAGGTGTCTGCACGACAGTTCCCACTACGACGAGATGCACACCACCGGTTTCCACTTGGCGGAACGGGAGGGATTCGAACCCCCGGACCTTGTGAGTCTTCCGCTTTCAAGGCGGATGCATTTGTCCACTCTGCCACCGTTCCGTCGCCGAGGCTATCGGATGGCTAGTTCACTCCAAAGAGGTCGCGCGAGATGACTGGCTTCGACAAGGAGAAGTCTTCTCCCATCGAGCGATTGGCAAGAATCACGTCGCAGGCCTGTTCGAACGCTGTCAGGTCGTGGACCACCGAATAGCCCAGCAAATCGGTGCCGTCGATTTCCGGCTCGTACACCAGAATCTCGACACCGGCAGCGATCAGACGATCGATCACGCCGAACACACTGGCCTCGCGGTTGTTGTCGGAACCCGCCTTCATCGCAAGGCGATAGACACCAACGGTCCGGGGCGCAAGCGCCAACACTTGTTGCACCACATAGTCCTTGCGGGCCTCGTTCGCATCGTCCACCGATGCAATGAGATGCGACGGGATGTTCGACATTTCACTGCGCAACTGACGCACATCTTTCGGCAGGCAGTACCCGCCGTAGCCAAACGACGGATTGTTGTACCCGTCGCCAATACGCGGATCCAGCGACACTCCCGTCACGACATCGTGTGCCGAGATGTTTCGGGACATGGCAAAAGAGTCGAGCTCGTTGAAGAATGCCACCCGCACCGCAAGGTACGCGTTGGAGAACAACTTGATGGTCTCGGCCTCCGTGGGACCGGTGACGAGAACCGAAACGTCTGTGTCGATTGCCGCTTCTTTGAAGAGGTCGGCAACCAACTTGGCGTCGTGAGCGTCGCCTCCCACCACGATGCGCGATGGATACAGACAGTCGTGCAACGCCTTGCCCTCGCGGAGGAACTCGGGTGAAAACACGATTGACGCCTGCGGGTGGCGCGCCTTCATCTTCTCCGTGAAGCCCACCGGAATGGTCGACTTGATCACCACAACAGCTTGTGGCTGTGCCTTCACGACATTGGCAACAACCGATTCGACGATGGAGGTGTCGAAAGACGACTGGTCGGCGAGATAGTTGGTGGGCGTGGCCACCAACACAACATCGGCATCCATGACTGCATGGGAAAAATCAGCGGTGGCGGTCAGCGAAAGGTCGCTGCGGCCGATGAATGTCTCCATCTCGGAGTCTTTCAGCGGCACCACTCCGCGGGCGATACTGGCAACCTTGGCACCGTCGATGTCGTGAATGACAACGTCATGTCGAACCGACAACGCGAAGGCATTGGCGAGCCCGACATATCCGGCTCCGACAACTGCGATTTTCAACTGCTGCCGCCTCGGGCGATCCGTCCCCGCAACTGGGACACCCAATCGTCTGCGTCGCGCCAACGGGCGTCGGCGGTTTCACGGACGCTGTGGGAATGCTCGCCAGCGGCAGGATACGAACCGAAGAACTTCACATCACCTTGCTTGGCATGCAGTTCACGCAATGCATCGGCCATCAACTCGTCGTCAATGTGGCCGTCGGCGTAGATGATGAAGCAATACGCACCCAGGCCACCCTCTTTGGTCGGCCGCGACGACAGGTGCTGAAGGTTGATGCGGCGGGCGGCAAACTCCTGGAGAATCGAAATCAAACTTCCCGCTTCGTCGGCACGCTGGTACACGACAAGCGCCGTGCGGTCGTGGCCAGTTGCCGGCGGAATACGGTCCTTGCCCACCAGCACGAAGCGCGTCTGATTGTTGTCGTGATCTGCAATGTCTGGAGCCACAACGTCGAGGCCATAAAGGCTTGCCGCTGCTTGGGTTCCGATGGCGGCGACGCCGACCAACTTTTCCGCACTGATCTGGCGCGCTGCTTCGGCGGTGCTGGTGACACCACGCACCTCGACATTCGGAAGTTCCCTGCGCAAGAACGCATGGCACTGGGCCGTGGCCACGGGAATCGAACACACTTCAGTGATGTCCGTCAGTTTTGTGCCGGGCAACGCCAGCAGGTTGTGCCGAATGTCGAGCACCACCTCGCGCTGAATATAGAGATCGTGGTCGAACACCAAGGCATCCTGAGTCATGTTGACCGTGCCTTCGATGCTGTTCTCTATGGGCACAAAGCCGTAGTCCACTTCGCCCGAATCCACTGCATCCAACACGTCGGGCACGGTGCGATACGGAATCAGCTCGCCGACATTCAGATCGTTCTGCGTACGAGCAGCTTGTTCGGTGAAGGTACCCAGGGGTCCCAAGAATCCGACGCGAAGGGGACCAGTCGTATTCACGTATGCAAGGTTAGGGCTCGGGGTGGCAACATGAAGGAATGTTTGAAGAAACCCTTCGCCAGTTGCTCACCGATGTGAAGTCCGGTGCAGTCAGCGCAGATGAGGCAGTGGCCCAGTTGCGCCGTTTGCCCTTCACTCAAGCCGGCGACGCCTTGGTGGATCACCACCGCACCCTGCGCTCGGGCACTCCCGAGGCCATCTACGGCCCGGGCAAGTCGCCGGAACAATGCGCCCTCATCGTTGGCGAGATGCTCATCCACGGCGAGGGGCCGGTGTTGCTCACCCGGGTTGACGACTCACAGGTGAAGGCAGCACTTGCCGCACACCCCGGATCACAGCGCGCGTCGAACACGCTCGCGTGGCGTTTGCCCGAAAGTCCCACCGGTGGACATCACCGCGTGCTGGTCATCAGCGCCGGCACTGCCGATGTTCCGGTGGTCGATGAATGCATGCTCACTCTTCGTGCCTACGGGTACGCACCCGACCGCATTGTCGATGTGGGTGTTGCGGGCATTCACCGACTCTTGAGCCAAGTGGACACCATTCAGGCCGCCGATGTGATCGTGGTGGCCGCGGGAATGGAAGGTGCCCTGGCAAGCGTGATCGGCGGTCTCACCGGCGTACCGGTGGTGGCCATTCCCACAAGCGTTGGTTACGGGGCCTCGCTCGAGGGCGTCACCGCGTTGCTTGCCATGCATGCCTCGTGTGCGGCCGGCGTCACCGTGGTGGGCATCGACAACGGATTCGGAGCCGCCGCCGCTGTCGCGCGCATCTTGGGCAGGCGATGAACACAGCCTGGGTCAACTGCTCGGCCGGTGTTGCCGGCGACATGTTGCTGGGTGCTCTCATCGATGCGGGGGCCGACCCCATTGCCGTGGCCGACATTCTCTACGGGCTGAATCTGGATGGTTGGGCTCTCACCACCGACAAGGTCATGCGCTGCGGCATCGCCGCCACCCATGCCATCGTGGTGGAGCATCACGAAGATCATGAACATGTCGGTCATGAACACGCCGATCATGAACACGCGGCGCACCGCCGCTATCGCGACATCGTCACACTGCTGAACAACGCCGACTTACCGGCGCGCGTGCGTGAGCGCTCGCTTGCCGTCTTCAGAGCGCTCGGTGAAGCAGAAGCGGCCGTGCACAACACCGCCATCGACGAGATCGAGTTTCACGAGGTTGGCAGCATCGATGCCATCATCGACATCGTCGGCACGTGCGCAGCACTCGAAGTGCTGGGAGTCGACCATCTCCACTCCTCGGCTATTGCAGTTGCACACGGCACGGTTCGAGCGGCACACGGGGTCATTCCCCATCCGGGTCCGGCGGTGGCGCACATGCTGGCCTCTCGTGCGGTGCCCGTTCGTGGGGTCGACGTGCCGTACGAAGTCTCCACTCCCACCGGGGTGGCCATCGTCTGTGCCCTTGGCGCATCGTTCGGTGCCGCGCCGTCGATGCCCGTGACAGCCATCGGGCACGGTGCCGGCACGAAGGACCCCGAAGACCGCGCCAACGTTGTGCAAATTCTGCTCGGATCGTTCGACACCGTTGACGAAGACGAAGTCGGGACGCTCGTTGTTCTGGAAACCAACACCGACGACGTGACACCCGAGGTTCTGGCCTACACGGTGAGCGCACTCATGTCAGCCGGCGCCAACGACGCATGGGTGACACCCGTGCACATGAAGAAGCACCGCCACGGTCACTGTCTTCAAGTTCTCTGCACTCCTCATCTGGCGACATCGTTACGCAACATCATCACCAAGGAAACCGGCAGTCTCGGCATTCGCATGTCGAGTGTCCAGCGTTTCGCCCAACCGCGCCACATCGAAACAGTGGAGGTTCTCGGGCACAGAGTCGACGTGAAGTGCAGTGACTCCCGAGTGAAGGCCGAGTTCGATCACGCCGCTGCGGCCGCACAGGCCACTGGGCTTCCACTCCGTGAAATCATGCGCCTCGCAGAAGACGCCGCCCGCGAGCGCCTCGGCTAGTAAAGAAAGCTGGCCGCCGCCGGCAACCGGCTCAGATTCCCAGGTAGGTGTCGGCCCACACGTCGAGTTCACTGACGCTGGCCTCACCGCTGCGGCGGGCGAGAACCGTGCCCTCG
>JBILKS010000137.1:0-4540 GCA_044376595.1 Ilumatobacteraceae bacterium
ACAAGGTGGGCATTTGCCTTCAACAGGCGCATGATCGCTTCGGTGTCACCGGCCATGACGCGGTTGTGCGCATCCAGCAACGACCGCCAGGGGCCCGAATCACCCGACAGCTCGCTGGGTGAGCCGCTCGCCACCACCGCGCCCGATTCCACCACCACCAAACGATCGCTGTCGGTGGCCAGTTCCAACTGATGACACACGGCAAGCACGGTGATGCCCTGCTGACGCGCGGCGCGGCGCAACGTGCGCCATACCGCCGCGGCAGTTTCGGGATCGAGCGCTGACGTGGCCTCGTCGAGGATCAAGAGTCGGGGCTGACGCACGAGAGCACGTGCAAGAGCCAGTCTCTGGCGCTGGCCTCCGCTGATGGACCGACCACTGCTGTCAATGACAGTGTCGTAGGCGTCGGGCAAAGCGGCAATGACGTCGTGCAACTCGGCCATTCGAGCGGCCTGCTCCACCTCTTCGTCGGTGGCATCGAGCTTGCCGACCCGAATGTTCTCCGCAATGCTGGCATTGAACAGCAACGAATCCTGGAACACGATGGACGAACGTACCGGCGCACCTTTGGCCGTCACGGGGCGGCCCGCCACCGTCACGGAACCGTTGGTTGCGGCCAGCCTTCCCGTGACAAGGCCGAGCACGGTGGACTTTCCCGATCCGGATGGACCCACGATGGTCACCCATTGTCCGGCCGGAATGTCGAGAGTGACGTCGCGCAGAATCGTTTTGTCACCCGCCACCACTATGGACGCATCGCGAATGGCAATCTCGGCGGGCACGCTGTCCTCGTGAGTGGTGTCGACCACTTCGGCATTCTGTGTCGACTCGTCGGGATCCAATAGCTCGCGGACCCTCACAATGCTCAGACCTGCACGCTGATAATCAGGAATGGCCGGAGACAACAACACGATGCTCTCGATGGCGCCGGTGATGTAGATCACGCACGCAGCGACTTCGGCCACTGACGTCGACCCGTTCTGGGCCGAAATGGCCGCCACTGCGAGAATCACGAGCAAGGCCAGATGCGCAACGACCACACCGATGAAGTTGTTCATCCAGCTGACCAAGAAGCGCATGCGGGTGGCGCGTCGCGTGAAAATGCTGCGCTCGTGAAAACGTCCCGCATCCCACGATGCCACCTTGTAGGCATCGATCACGGGCGCCGTGCGCAAAGTCTCGTCCACCTTCGAGGCCATGTCGTCGATGGACACTTGTCGTTCGTTGTTGGCATCATCCATCGACTTCGAGGTGAGTCGCAGGGAAACGGCGTACAACACAAGCGCAGCGATGACACAGAAACCGAGGATCGGATTGATCAGCAGCAGCACGATGGTCACCATCAGCAACCTGCCGATGTCGGTGAATCCCGAGACGATGAACCCGGACATGGCGCCTTCGACCATGTCGAGGTCGGATGTCATTCGGGTTGTCATGTCTCCCGCGCTGCGTTGCATCAACGGTTTGGCATGGATGGCCGCCACACAACGGGTTCGCATGCGATGGCTGTAGTGCGACACCACGTCGGCAGCCGACACACCCGCCATCCATTCGGCCGCCAGCGAGACGAGGATCACGGCTACCCACAGATACACGCTGCTCCACAGATCGTCGCGCGATGCTCCGGGCACCGCCAGTTCGATGATCCGACCGATGATCAGTGGGGTCACCAAGTGTCCCGCCAGGAAGATCAGGTTGCCCAACAGGCCGAGCAACGCTGCGCCGGGTCGGGCGACCAGCGCCTGCCACATTTCGCGGAAATAGACGCTGGTGGAGTTCACTCCGCAAAAGTAGCGCACGGCCCCATCCACAAGTGCTGGCGGATACATTTCCCCCATCGACCACAAGATTCTTCTCTTCTACAAGTTCACCCCTCTGCCGGACCCCGACGCGATCCGGCTCTGGCAGCGCACCTTGTGCGAGAAGTACAAGCTCAACGGCCGCATCATCCTGTCGAAAGACGGCATCAACGGAACGGTCGGTGGTGCGCTTCCCGACGTGAAGATGTACATCCGCATCACCCGCGAATACCCCGCATTCAAGGACATCGACTTCAAGTGGTCCGAGGGCATGGGCAACGATTTCCCGCGGCTCCAGGTTCGAGTTCGCGATGAAATCGTCACATTCGGTGTGCCCGACGAAATCAAGGTCGACCACAACGGAATCGTCAGCGGCGGCCAACACCTCTCCCCCGCCGAAGTCAACCAACTCGTGGACGAGCGTGGTGACGACGTTGTCTTTCTCGACGGCCGCAACGCATTCGAAGCCCGCATCGGCCGCTTCAAGAATGCCATCGTCCCCGACGTGGCCACCACACCGGGTTTCGTTCGCGAACTCGAGAGTGGCAAGTACGACCACCTGAAGGACAAGCCGATCGTGACCTATTGCACCGGGGGCATCCGATGCGAGGTGTTGTCGATGGTGATGAAGAACCGCGGATTCCGCGAGGTCTACCAAATCGACGGAGGCATCGTGCGCTACGGAGAGCAGTTCCGCGACTCCGGCCTGTGGGAGGGCTCGCTCTACGTGTTCGACCAGCGTTTGAAGGTCGACTTCAGCCCCGATGCCAAGATTCTGGGCACCTGCGACTACTGCTCGGCACCCACCAACCAGTTCCACAACTGCGTACATTCACTGTGTCGTAAACGCACTTTGGCATGCATGGCCTGCGAGGAAACCCGCCAACCGATCACCTGCAGTGACTGTCGGGAAGTCGACACATCAGCCTGAATTCTCGTTTAGTGTGCTTCCATGAAGAAGCCCACCTTGATTTTTCTTGTCGGCGCACTGTCCGGCGCTGTCGTAACCGGAGGCGTGAGCGTGGTCTCTGCCGTCACCAACGCCCAAAAACCCATCGTGGCCTGCGCCAATAAAGGGAATGGCGCCATGCGCTTCTCAGCCAATGGCACATGCCGGCGTAGCGAGCGCAAACTCAGCTGGGAGGCGCTCGGGCAACGCTCCACTGTGGCCGTAGCCGGCCCAAAGGGTGACACCGGAGCAAAAGGTGAAACGGGATCCACAGGCGAACGAGGAACGCCTGGCTCAGCGGGAGCAACTGGGCCCGCCGGCACGGGACTCAACACTGTCCCCTCATCGTTCGGCTCAAAGACTCTCATCGAGACCGCACAACAGGGTTGTTGTGATTTCGGCAACGACAATCTTTTCCTCGACTTCACCCTGCGCAACCGCACCGGGGCTCCTCTGTCATTCTCAGCGAATCCGACCTACCAGTTGTGGCTGAATTATTTCGACGATGCGGGAACCCTCATCGCGTGCGTGGAATGCTCTTTTGAGCCCGGCCTGATTCAGGTGATTTCCCAGCCCAGCATCTGCAGTGCGGTTGCCACCAACACGACCTTCGGCTACCAACTGATTCTCCGCGGTGTCCACGCCAACAAGCCGAGCGGAGCGCGCTACTTCTCCTTGAGTTTTCGAGCGGACGCCGACCCACTTGGAGTCATCACCCCGGCTGAAGAAATGCCATTCGTCAGCTTCCATGCAACACCTACGCCAGCCCTCTCCCTCACGGCAATCGATGTCGTCAGCGAACCTGATCAACCCATGACGATGGCATGCTGAGAAAGCACCGTGTCGCCCGCGGAAAAGTGTTTCGCCTACGATGACATCAACTACTTCTCAGGGGGAAACATGATCAGCACCGGACCAGTCGAAGACCGCCTTGCCATTCGCGAGTTGGTCGAGTCGTACAACGACGCAGTGATGCGCTTCGACGGCGACGCCTGGGCCGAGAACTGGCGAGACGACGCCATTTGGTCGCTTCCCGGCATGGGCGAAGTCCAGGGCAAGGACAAGTTCTTCCCAATGTGGAAGGGAGCAATGTCGGCATTCTCGTTCGTCGGGTTCTTCGCCTCTGCCGGACCCATCACGGTCACGGGCGACACAGCCCACGGCACGTGGTACCAACAAGAGTTCCTGCACATGAAAGACGGCGGCAAGCAAGTGGTCACCGGACGCTACGAAGACGACTACGTCAAGGTCGGCGGTCGTTGGTACTTCGCCAAGCGCGTGTACGCCGTTCTCGACCGTCAAGCGCAGTAGTCGGCTGCGCAATCCCCGCTCGGGGATCTAGAGGCGAAGAAGCAACTTTCCGTAGTGGCCGCCATCGAGATGGAGGCGCACCGTCCGTGGGAAGTTCTCGATTCCCTGCTCGACATGTTCACGGGCGACGATCTCGCCGCTTGCCAACCACTTGGCCATCGCCGCTTCCGCCTCGGCGTACAACTGCTCGTAGTGGAAGATGGTGAAGCCCAGCAGACGTGCGTCGCGCTCGGCGATCTTCAGGTAGTTCTTCGGGCCCTGAACATTGGCCATGTTCTCGTACTGGGACACGGCCCCGCACAGCACCACCCGCGCTTCGACGGCAAGATTCAAGAGAACTGCATCCAAGACATCGCCCCCCACATTGTCGAAGAACATATCGACGCCTTCGGGGGCGATTTCTGCCAGGCGCTCGCTCACGTTGTCGTTGCGATAGTCGATGGCGTGCGTACAACCGAGTTCGGAGACCAGATACTTGGCC
>JBILKS010000008.1:0-13620 GCA_044376595.1 Ilumatobacteraceae bacterium
AGCAGAACGGGCTTGGCCATCTCGGCAGCCTTCTTGAAGCCCATCTGACCGGCGATCTTGAATGCCATTTCCGAGGAGTCCACGTCGTGGTACTGACCGTCGACGAGGCTGACCTTGACGTCGACCGTGGGGTATCCGGCAAGAACACCGGACTCGAGAGCGGCCTGGATGCCCTGGTTGGTGGGCTGGATGTACTCGCGAGGGACGCGACCACCGGTGATGGCGTCGTTGAACACGTAACCGCCGCCGGGACCCGTGGGCTCGACGGTGAGCTTGACGACAGCGAACTGACCCGAACCACCGGACTGCTTGATGTGGCGGTATTCGACCGACTCGACCTTCTTGGTGATGGTCTCGCGGTACGCCACCTGCGGCTTGCCGACGGTTGCCTCGACGTTGAACTCGCGCTGCATGCGGTCGACGAGAATTTCCAGGTGCAACTCGCCCATTCCGGAGATCACGGTCTGGCCGGTCTCTTCGTCGGTGCGCACGCGGAAGGTGGGATCTTCGTCGGACAGCGACTTGAGCGCCTTGCCCAACTTGTCCTGGTCGTCCTTGGTCTTGGGTTCGATGGCCACGTGGATGACGGGCTCGGGGAACTCCATGCGCTCGAGAATGACCGCGTTGTCGCGATCGCACAGCGTGTCTCCCGTGGTGGTTTCCTTGAAACCGAGACCGGCAACAATGTCACCGGCCATTGCCACGTCGAGGTCCTCGCGCTGGTTGGCGTGCATCAACAAGATGCGTCCGAGACGCTCTTTGCGCTCTTTGGTGCTGTTGTAGATTTCGTCGCCCTTGTTGACCGTTCCGGAGTAGACACGGAAGTAGGTGAGCTTGCCGAACGGGTCGGCCACGATCTTGAAAGCAAGAGCCGCGAAGGGACCCTTCTCGTCTGCCTTGCGCTCGAGAACTTCGTCACCCTTGGTGTTGGTTCCCTGTGCCGGCGGAATGTCGAGCGGGCTGGGCAGGTAGTCGACGACGGCGTCGAGCATGGGCTGCACACCCTTGTTCTTGAATGCCGAACCGCAGAGAATCGGCACGAAGTCGAACGCGAGTGTTCCGGTACGGATGGCGCGCTTGATTTCTTCTTCGGTGACTTCTTCGCCGCCGAGGTACTTCTCCATGAACGCATCGTCACTGGTTGCGATGGTCTCGAGGAGCAACTCGCGGTACTCGTTGGCTTCGTCGACCTGATCTGCGGGAATGTCGACTTCGTCCCACTTGGCGCCGAGTTCTTCGTCGCGCCAGATGAGTGCCTTCATTTTGACGATGTCAATGAGGCCGATGAATGGCTTGTTGCTCTCGGGGCCACCGGCTCCGACGGGCAACTGGAGAATCGCGGGAACCGCCTGCAGACGGTCCTTCACCATGTCGACAGTGCGGTAGAAGTTGGCTCCGATGCGGTCCATCTTGTTGATGAAGCACATGCGGGGCACCTTGTACTTGTTGGCCTGACGCCACACAGTTTCGGTCTGCGGCTCAACACCGGCGACGGAGTCGAACACCGTGACCGCGCCGTCGAGTACGCGCAACGAGCGCTCGACTTCGATCGTGAAGTCGACGTGTCCGGGAGTGTCGATGATGTTGATGCGATGGTTGTTCCAGATGCACGTGGTGGCAGCCGAGGTGATGGTGATGCCACGCTCTTGCTCTTGGGCCATGTGGTCCATGGTGGCCGCACCTTCGTGCACCTCACCGATCTTGTAGCTCTTGCCCGTGTAATAGAGAATGCGCTCGGTGGTGGTTGTCTTGCCAGCATCGATGTGCGCCATGATCCCGATGTTCCGGGTGCGATCGAGGGGATATTCACGCTTTGCCATTGTTGGTCACTTTGCCTGTTCGTCGCGCTCGGGGGGTTTCGGGAGGTGGATGGAAACCGCTGGTTTCACCAGCGGTAGTGGGCGAATGCCTTGTTGGACTCGGCCATCTTCTGCATGTCGTCGCGCTTCTTGATGGAGGCGCCGAGACCGTTGGCTGCATCGAGCAACTCGTTGGCGAGACACTCGGCCATGGTCTTTTCACGACGGTTGCGTGAGTTGTCGACCACCCAACGAATGGCGAGCGTGCTGGCCCGACGCGGGCGCACTTCGACGGGCACCTGGTAGGTGGCTCCACCGACGCGGCGGCTGCGCACTTCGAGCGGCGGCTTGACGTTGTCGATGGCACGCTTGACGGTGGACAGGGGCTCGGCACCTGTCTTGGTTTCGACGATCTTCATCGCGTCGTACACGATTCCTTCGGCGATGCTCTTCTTGCCGTGCAACATGATCTTGTTGACGAGCTGCGTCACGAGGAGCGAGCGGTAGACGGGATCGGCCGTCATTTCACGACGTTGGGCTGGACCTTTACGGGGCATGGCTACTCTTCTCTGGCTTTCTTACTTCTCGCGCTTCGCGCCGTAACGGCTGCGAGCCTGCTTGCGGTTCTTCACGCCGGCTGCGTCGAGCGCGCCGCGGATGATCTTGTAGCGCACACCGGGCAAGTCGCGGACACGACCGCCGCGCACCAGAACGATGGAGTGCTCTTGGAGGTTGTGGCCTTCGCCCGGAATGTAGGCAGTGACTTCGACTCCGCTGGAGAGACGAACACGCGCCACTTTGCGAAGTGCCGAGTTGGGCTTCTTCGGAGTGGTGGTGAACACGCGAGTGCACACGCCACGACGCTGCGGAGATCCCTTGAGTGCGGGAGTCTTCGTCTTCGTTGTCTTGACGGTGCGACCCTGGCGGATCAACTGCTGAATTGTGGGCACGCCTGAACCTCTTGTTTGTAGGAATGACACCGATTCCGCATTGCTGCGAGAACCGGCAGTGGAGAACCGGTCGAGGGAGAAAATCCGCCCTCGTGAACCCCTGAGATGCTATGAGCGACCCCATGCCGGCAACAACCTGCAACGGCAGGTGCTGTCTGACATGGGGCAGCGGAAATCAGCCGATTTCTGAGTTGCTGTCCGGATGGACGTAGGAACCCTGGATGCCTGCAAGGAATGCAGCCGGGTCTTCTTCGTCGCTGGAGTAGAACGCCATCGGCTCGTAGTCCGGAGCATCGATGCCGAACTTCCGGTACAGCTCCATGCCGGTTCCGGCAGGGATCAGCTTTCCGATGATGATGTTCTCCTTCAGGCCCACCAGGTTGTCGCCGCGGCCGTCGATGGCGGCCTCGGTGAGAACACGCGTGGTCTCTTGGAACGAGGCGGCCGACAGCCACGACTCGGTGGCCAAGGAGGCCTTGGTGATACCCATCAACTCCGGACGTCCTTCGGCCGGGCGCTTCGACTCTTCCACCATGCGGCGGTTGGTGTCGCGGAAGACCTTGGCATCGGCTCGCTCGCCGGGGAGGAATCCGGTGTCTCCCGGCTCCTGAACGCCGATGCGACGAGTCATCTGACGGACGATCAACTCGATGTGCTTGTCGTGGATCGACACACCCTGGTCGCGGTAGACCTTCTGGACTTCTTCCACCAAGTACACCTGCGTCTCGCGGATGCCTTTGATTTCGAGAAGCTCCTTCGGATCGAACGGACCATCGGTCAGTGGCTCACCGGCGGTTCCCTCTGCTCCGTCACGGATGCCGGGCATCAAACGGCTGCCGGTCGGCAGCAACGTGAGGTGCTCTTCACCCTTGTCGTCGACGATGGTGACGGGAATGCCCTTGCCTTCGTCTTCACCGATGCGAATGACGCCCGTGGCGCGAGCCAAGCGGGCCGAGCCACGCGGTGTGCGGGCCTCGAAAAGTTCGACGACGCGCGGCAAACCGCCGGCGATGTCCTTTCCGGCAACACCACCCGTGTGGAAGGTACGCATGGTCAACTGGGTTCCGGGCTCACCAATGGACTGGGCGGCGATGACACCAACGGCCTCGCCGAGTTCGATGGCCTTGCCGGTTGCGAGCGAACGGCCGTAGCACAGCGCACACACGCCGAGTTCGGCATCGCACGTGAGCACGGAGCGCACACGAACACGGTTGATGGCGGCATCGTCACGCAGATTCGTGACATCTTCGTCGTCGAGGATGGTGTTCTTTTCGATCACCGAACCGTTCGACAGCGTGACGTCGTTCAACAACGCACGGCCGAACAATTTTGTGTCGAGGTACGCGCGGGTGTTGGCGGTGTCCTTCTGGACATTCTCCACCCAGACTCCCAACGTCGTTCCACAGTCGATTTCGCGAACGATGAGCTCTTGCGCAACGTCGACGAGGCGACGCGTGAGGTAGCCCGAGTCGGCGGTACGCAGAGCGGTGTCGACGAGACCCTTACGGGCACCAGGGGTGGCGATGAAGTACTCGAGTGTCTCGAGGCCCTCACGGAAGTTGCTCTTGATGGGGCGAGGAATCATGTCACCGCGGGGGTTGGCCACAAGGCCGCGCATTCCCGCGATCTGCTTCATCTGCGTCATGTTTCCGCGGGCACCCGATCCGACCATCATTTCGATGGGGTTGAAGCGCTGCGCCTTGAATTCCTTCTCCATTGCTTCCTGCACTTCGGCAGTGGCGTCGGTCCAGATGCGCACTTCTTGCTGACGGCGTTCACCGTCGGTGATGATGCCGCGACGGAACTGACTCTCGACTTTGTCGGCCTGCTTCTCGAACTCGTCGAGGATGGCGCGCTTGCTGGCAGGGGTCTTCACGTCTTCGATGGAGATGGTGAGACCGGACTGCGCGGCGTAGCGGTAGCAAACGTTCTTGATGTTGTCGAGAGCCTGCGCGATGGCCGACTTCGGATAGTGATCGGAGAGGCGCTCGACGATGAGGCCCATCTCCTTCTTCTTCAGCGGCTCGGCAATGTGACCGAAGCGCTCGGGGTAGTCGGCGGGCAATGCCTCTTCGAACAACAGACGACCAGGTGTGGTGTCGATCGTGCGACGCTCACCCGTAGAAAGTGTCTCGCGGAACTTGATGGGGGTGTGCAAGATGAGCGCACCTTCGTCGAGTGCACGGAACACTTCCCAGCGGTGCTGGAACGTGCGTCCCTCGCCCTTGGCTCCGGCCACAATTTCGGTGAGATAGAAACCACCGATGATCATGTCTTGTGACGGGGTCACGATGGGGCGACCCGATGCGGGCGACAAGATGTTGTTGGCCGACAACATGAGCACGCGGGCCTCGGCCTGCGCCTCGGCCGACAACGGCAGGTGAACTGCCATCTGGTCACCGTCGAAGTCGGCGTTGAATGCGGCACACACCAGCGGGTGGATCTGAATGGCCTTGCCCTCGACCAGCACAGGCTCGAAAGCCTGGATGCCGAGACGGTGCAGCGTGGGGGCGCGGTTCAAGAGCACCGGGTGCTCTTTGATGCAGTCCTCGAGAACGTCCCACACCTGCGGACGACGACGCTCGACCATGCGCTTGGCTGACTTGATGTTCTGTGCCAACTCGAGGTCGACGAGACGCTTCATCACGAACGGCTTGAACAGTTCGAGTGCCATCAACTTCGGCAAACCGCACTGGTGCAGGCGCAGCGTCGGGCCGGCGACGATGACCGAACGACCCGAATAGTCGACGCGCTTGCCGAGCAGGTTCTGACGGAAGCGGCCTTGCTTGCCCTTCAACATGTCGGACAACGACTTGAGCGGACGGTTGCCCGGTCCGGTGACCGGGCGCCCACGACGACCGTTGTCGAACAATGCGTCGACGGCCTCTTGCAACATACGCTTTTCGTTGTTCACGATGATTTCGGGTGCACCGAGATCAAGCAGGCGACGCAGGCGATTGTTGCGGTTGATCACGCGACGGTAGAGATCGTTGAGGTCGGAAGTGGCGAAACGGCCACCGTCGAGCTGCACCATGGGGCGCAGTTCGGGCGGGATCACCGGCACCACGTCGAGGATCATTGCCTTCGGGCTGTTCAGGCGACGGCCGTGTTCGTCGCGCTGGTTGAACGACGCAACGATCTTGAGACGCTTGATGGCCTTCTGACGACGCTGAGCCGACAGGGGCTTGCGACCGTTCGATGCGTCGATTGCCTCGCGCAGACGAACCTCTTCGACGTCGAAGTCGATGCAGTCGATGAGTGACTTGATGGCATCGGCACCGGTGCCACCCTCGAAGTACTCGGCGTAAGGACCGTAGGGCTCGCGCAGGTTGCGCCACAGAACTTCATCTTCGATGATGAGACGCGGGTGCAGGCTCTTGAACTGATCCCAGGTACGACGCTCGAGATCCATGTCGGACTCGAAACGCTCGCGCATGGACTGCACTTCTTTGTCGATGATGCGCTGGCGAGCCTTGATGTCGCTTTCCTTGGCACCCTCTTTTTCCAATGCCTTGATCTCGGCTTCGCCATCCTTCAGACGACGTGCGAGAGCAAGCTCCATGTCCTTCTTGATGCTGTCCAGCGTGGCGAGGTAGTCCTGCTCGAGATTGGGCAGATCGTTGTGACGACGCTCGTCGTCGACCTTGGTGACCAGGCTGGCAGCGAAGTAGATGACTTTCTCGAGCTGCTTGGCCTTCAACTCTTCCTTCGGCTCGATTCCGCCGAGAAGGTACGCCAACCAGCTACGGGTTCCGCGGAGATACCAAATGTGCACCACGGGTGCGGCGAGCTCGATGTGACCCATGCGCTCGCGGCGAACCTTGGAGCGGGTGACTTCGACGCCACAACGCTCGCAAATGATGCCCTTGAAACGCACACGCTTGTACTTGCCGCAGTAGCACTCCCAGTCGCGGGTTGGTCCGAAGATCTTCTCGCAGAAGAGTCCGTCCTTCTCGGGACGCAACGTGCGGTAGTTGATGGTCTCGGGCTTTTTGACTTCGCCCTTCGACCACAGCCGAATTTGGTCGGCTGTCGCCAGACCGATGCGCAGTTGGTCGAACATGTTCACGTCGAGCATTGGATTTCCGTTTCTTTAGATCGTGTGCGTCAAGGAGATGGGTACAAGCAGATGGATAGAGGTCAGAAGGCGCGCTCGCGGCGACGCTCGCGGTCGTCGTCGTCGGAACCACGCTCGGGGCGACTGATGTCGATGCCCAATGCTTCGGTTGCGCGGAAGACGTCGTCGTCGATGTCTTGCATCTCGATTTCCGAGCCATCGGACGACAGGACTTCGACGTCGAGACACAGTGCCTGCATTTCCTTCATGAGCACCTTGAAGCTCTCGGGAATGCCCGGCTCGGGGATGTTCTCGCCCTTGACGATTGCCTCATAGACCTTGACGCGACCCAGCACGTCGTCGGACTTGATGGTGAGCAACTCCTGCAAGCAGTACGCAGCTCCGTAGGCCTCGAGTGCCCACACTTCCATTTCGCCGAAGCGCTGGCCACCGAACTGTGCCTTACCACCGAGCGGCTGCTGGGTGATCATGCTGTAGGGGCCGGTGGAACGGGCGTGGATCTTGTCGTCGACCAAGTGCGACAGCTTGAGGATGTACATGTACCCCACAGTGATGGGGTTGTCGTACGTTTCACCCGTACGGCCGTTGCGCAACCACGCCTTGCCCGTGGGCATGATGAGTCGCTTGTTGTCGACACCGTCGTAGTTGAGGTTTTCCAGAATGGTCTGGATGGTGGGGTGCTGACCGGCGGCCTCTTCTTCGTCCCAGTGCGCGCCATCGAACACCGGGGTGGCGACGAAGGTTGCAGGCGGTGTGGACGGACGGGTCTTGGTCTCGGTTCCGCGCATCGCCGTACCCACGACATTGCCGGACTTCGGATCGGTCCAACCCCATCGAGCGCAGTAGCCCAGGTGCGCTTCGAGCACCTGGCCCACGTTCATGCGTGAGGGAACACCGAGCGGGTTCAGGATGATGTCGACAGGTGTTCCATCGGCGAGGTACGGCATGTCCTCGACCGGAAGGATCTTGGAGATGACACCCTTGTTGCCGTGGCGTCCGGCCAACTTGTCGCCCACGCTGATCTTGCGCTTTTGGGCGACGTAGACACGGACCAACTGGTTGACGCCGGGCGGCAACTCGTCGCCGTTTTCGCGCGAGAAGACCTTGACGTCGATGACCTTGCCGGACTCACCGTGGGGCACCTTCAAACTGGTGTCGCGCACCTCGCGAGCCTTCTCACCGAAGATGGCGCGCAACAGGCGCTCTTCGGGAGTGAGCTCGGTTTCGCCCTTCGGCGTGACCTTGCCCACCAACACGTCACCGGGACCAACTTCTGCACCGACGCGAATGATTCCGCGATCGTCGAGGTCGCGAAGAATGTCGTCGGAGAGGTTGGGGATGTCGCGGCTGATTTCTTCGGCGCCCAACTTGGTGTCACGTGCATCGACTTCGTGCTCGTGAATGTGGATCGACGTCAACACGTCGTCCTTCACAAGTCGCTCGGACAGGATGATGGCGTCTTCGAAGTTGTAGCCCTCCCACGGCATGAGCGCCACGAGCAGGTTCTTGCCGAGTGCCAACTCACCGAGGTCTGTTGACGGACCGTCAACCAGAAGATCGCCCTTGGTGACCTTCTGTCCCTCACGCACCCGGATGACCTGGTTGATGCAGGTGTCCTGGTTCGAGCGACGGAACTTGGCCAAGTTGTACTTCTTCTTGCCGAGGCTGTCGTACTGCACGGTGAGACCGCGACCGGAGACTTCGGTGACGGTTCCGTTGTCGAGTGCCAGCAACAGGTCGGCGCCGTCGCGCGCAGCGCGTGCTTCGATACCAGTTCCGATGTACGGCGCTTCTGCACGCAGAAGCGGAACGGCCTGACGCTGCATGTTGGCACCCATGAGGGCACGGTTGGCGTCGTCGTGCTCGAGGAACGGAATCAGAGCGGTGGCCACGGAGACGATCTGCTTGGGCGAGACGTCGATGTAGTCCACTTCGGTACCGGGAACGAAGCTGATGTCGGTGGTGGCACCGAAGAACGACTCGGCTTCGAGCATCTTGCGCAGGTCCTCGAGGCTGGCTGCCTGAGGCGAACGACGCACGAGCACGCGCTCGTCCTTGAACGAGCCGTCGGCCTTGATGGGCGTGTTGGCCTGGGCCACCACGTAGTTCTCTTCTTCGTCGGCGGCCATGTAAACGATGTCGTTGGTGACACGACCGTTGACGACCTTGCGGTAGGGGCTCTCGATGAAACCGAACTCGTTGACGCGCGCGAAGGTGGAGAGCGCACCGATCAGACCGATGTTCGGACCTTCCGGTGTCTCGATGGGACACATACGTCCGTAGTGCGAAAAGTGCACGTCGCGGACTTCGAAGCCGGCGCGCTCACGCGACAGACCACCGGGTCCGAGTGCGGAGAGGCGGCGACGGTGCGTGAGTCCCGACAACGGGTTGACCTGGTCCATGAACTGCGACAACTGCGAAGTTCCGAAGAACTCCTTGATGGCAGCCACAACCGGACGAATGTTGATGAGCGTCTGCGGCGTGATCGCTTCGACGTCTTGGGTGGTCATGCGCTCGCGCACGACGCGCTCCATACGCGACAAACCGATGCGAACCTGGTTCTGGATGAGTTCTCCGACCGAACGAATTCGACGGTTGGCGAAGTGATCCTGGTCGTCGAGGCGGTATCCCGGCTCTTGCTTCACGAGGTGGAGCATGTACGAGATGGTGGCGAGCACTTCACACTTGGAGAGAACCGACTGATCCTCTGCGGGAAGATCCAACTGATCGTCACTGAGGTTGAAGATGGTCTTGACCTTCTCGAGCTCGGCACCCAACTTGCGGTTGAGCTTGTAACGGCCGACGCGGGAGAGGTCGTAACGACGTGACTCGAAGAATGCATTCTCGAAGTACGCGCGTGCGGACTCGAGGGTGGGCGGTTCGCCCGGACGTGCACGCTTGTAGATCTCGACAAGTGCTTCGTCGCGGGTGGGTGCGATGTGGCGCTCTTTTTCCCACTGTCCTTCGAGGAAATCGAAATGTGCAACGAAACGATCGAGGAAGCCGGGAGCATTTTCTTCGTCGTAGCCGAGTGCGCGCAGAAGTGTGAACACTCCGAGGCGACGCTTGCGGGCAACACGCGTTCCGGCGGTGACGTCTTTTCCGGGCTTCTGCTCAACGTCGAACTCGAGCCATTCACCGCGGTACGGATGGATGGTTCCCTTGACCAACTGGTGCTTGGAGAGATTGCGCAGGCGGAAGCGCTCGCCCGGTTCGAAGATGACGCCGGGTGAACGCACGAGCTGCGACACGACCACGCGCTCGGTGCCGTTGATGATGAAGGTTCCCTTGTCGGTCATCTTCGGGAAATCGCCCATGAAGACGACCTGCTCTTTGATTTCACCGGTGAGACCGTTCAAGAAACGTGCACGCACGAAGATGCTGGAGGCGTACGACATGTCGCGCTCGCGGCACTCCTCCATCGAGAACTTGGGGGGCGGGCACAGATCTTCGTCGGTGGGATCGAACTCGAGCTCGAGCTGCAGGTTTCCACTGAAGTCCTTGATCGGAGAGATGTCCGAGAAGGCTTCGGCAAGACCTTGACGCATGAACCATTCGAAGCTTTCGCGTTGAATGGCAATGAGGTCGGGAAGTTCGATGGACTCCGCCAAATTGGCGAATGAATACCGGTCGCGGGACAACGGGCGTGACGACACTATTTACTCCTGGGTGCGAGCGGTGCGGGCAGGGGCGTGCGAAGACAACAAAGACACAGAAAATGACTCAGGGGGCTACGCACGGCAACTGACAAGGCTACCGCTAGGCCTCGCATTGGGCAACGGGGCACGCCATCGAGATCCCCCCGAGAGGGGACCCCGCCGAATTGCGGAGAAAGGTAAGCCTGCGACCCCCCAATGTCAAGCATCTGCACACTTTTGAGGTGATTTTCGATGATTTTTCGCCGAAATGGGCCAAAAATGCGCAAAACCCCAGGGGTTGCCCCCTGGGGTTTCACTACTCCGCCCGGCAAAACCCGGGAAATCGGTGTTACTTGACTTCGACGGAGGCTCCGGCCTCTTCCAGCTTGGCCTTGGCCTTGGCGGCGTCGTCCTTGCTGGCCTTTTCGATAACGGGCTTCGGGGCGCCGTCGACGAGGTCCTTGGCTTCCTTCAGGCCGAGGTTGGTGAGCTCGCGCACAACCTTGATGACCTGGATCTTCTGGGCGCCACCATCGGTGAGGATGACGTCGAACTCGTCCTTCTCGTCTTCGGCGGCGGCAGCGCCGCCAGCGGGTGCACCGGCAACTGCCACGGCCACGGGGGCAGCAGCGGTCACGCCGAAGCGCTCTTCGAATGCATCGAGCAGTTCCTTGAGTTCAATAACGGTGAGGGCAGAAATGCCGTCGAGGATGTCTTCCTTGCTGAGAGCCATGTGCTCTGTCTCCTTCTGTTGATCCCACTGCGTGGGATGAAAATGGTTGAAATTCGTGAAATTCTGAGTACTTGCGAGCTGCTATGCAGCTTGGTCTACGGCTGCTATGCAGCTATGCCTACAGCTGCTATGCAGCTTCTTTCTGATCGACGAGTGCCTTGAGGCCGTAAGCCATATTGCGCGGCAGTGCCTGCAACAGACCAGCGGTCTTGACGAGCGGTGCCTGGAAGGCGCCGGCCAGCATGGACAGCAACACTTCGCGCGAGGGCAGGTCGGCCAGGACATCGAGATCTTTTCTCGACAACGTGACCGAACCAACCAGACCACCCTTCACCACGAGGAGCGGGTTGGTCTTGGATTGTTCACGCAAAGCCTTGGCAGCAGCTGCCGCATCACCCTTGACGAACACGATGGCTGTTGGGCCGACGAGGAATTCCTCGAGACCTTCCATCCCCGCTTCGCGCACGGCGAGACGAGCCAATGTGTTTTTGTACACCTTGTACTCGGCACCGGCGCTCATCAATTGGCGACGAAGTTGGGCCAATGCACCGACTGTCATGCCGCGGTACTCGGTCACGATGGCGGCATCGCATGCCTCCAGCTTTTCGCGTACTTCAGCGACGACGGCTTCTTTTTCAGAACGGACGCTTGTAGAAGTCATTTCACCTCCTTGGATATCGATGGGTTCGGGGCGCTCGCAATGCGAACGCCCGAGGAACCCACGATCGCGACGCACACTGTGCACGCGGCAATGGCTACCCAAGGGTCCGCCTCTTCTGGTGGAACTTCCATTATCCATTTCGCATCATGCGATGTGACTCGCATGATGTGAGATGGGCCAGAGGTCTGTGGCGAGAGAACCGAACGGTTTATGTAGAAAAATGACCCTACCGTTTAGGATTCGGCCTTCAAACGGTTGGAGTCGATCTTGACGCCGGGGCCCATGGTGCTGGCAATGCTGATCTTGCGCAGGTACTTGCCCTTCGCAGCGGCAGGCTTGGCACGCTGAATTTCGTCGAGCACGGCAAGAAGGTTCTTCGAGAGGTCTTCTGCCGAGAAGCTGACCTTGCCGATGGGAACATGCACGTTGCCGTAACGATCGGTGCGGTACTCCACCTTGCCACCCTTGAACTCGCCGACTGCACGACCCACGTCTTGGGTGACGGTGCCGGTCTTGGGGTTGGGCATGAGTCCACGCGGTCCGAGAACGCGACCAAGACGACCCACCAGCGGCATGAGATCCGGGGTGGCGATGGCCAGGTCGAAATCCATGTTGCCCTTTTCGATCTCGGCTGCGAGATCGTCGGAACCGACGAGGTCGGCGCCGGCATCGCGAGCGGCCTGAGCGGCTTCGCCATTGGCGAACACTGCGATGCGCACGGTCTTGCCCGTACCTGACGGCAGTGCAACGGTGCCGCGAATCATCTGGTCGGCCTTGCGCGGGTCGACACCCAGGCGAACGGCAACTTCGACGCTCTCGTCGAACTTGGCAGCAGACGTCTTCTTGACGATCTCAACTGCCTCGGCGGGTGTGTACAGGGCTTCGCGATCGTATGCAGCGATGGCGGCCTTGTATTTCTTTCCTGAACTTCCTGATACCGGCATAAATCTTCCTTTATGTCTTCCTCATGTGGTTCAACTGTCGGGCGAGGTCTTCCCGAACGAGTTGTCTTGCTTCTTGCGAAAAAGTGATCAGACGATCTTGAGACCCATGGAACGGGCTGTTCCACGCACCTGCATTTTGGCTGCCTCGAGGTCGTAGGCGTTGAGGTCGGGCATCTTGATCTTGGCGACTTCTTCGATGTCTGCCTCGGTGACCGAACCGGCAACTGTCTTGCCCGGCGTGGCAGATGCGCGCTCGAGGCCAGCCTTCTGGCGCAACAACACCGGTGTGGGTGGTGTCTTCAGGATGAACGTGAACGTGCGATCTTCGAAGATGCTGATCTCGACCGGAATGATGGTGCCGACCTGGGCTTCGGTTGCAGCGTTGTACTGCTTCACGAAGTCCATGATGGCGATGCCGTGCGGTCCGAGTGCTGTACCCACAGGCGGTGCAGGGGTGGCCTTACCGGCCGGGATTTGGATCTTGACGATCGCTGCGAGCTTCTTCTTTGCCATGACTATTCCTTTGTGACGATCAGACTGAGACGATCAGAGTTTTGCGACCTGGCTGAAATCCATCTCGACGATGGTTTCACGACCAAAAATATTGACGAGAACTTTCAGCTTCATGTGGTCCACGTTGATGTCGTCGATGGTTCCGGTGAAGTCGGCAAATGGGCCTTCCTTCACGCGGACACTCTCGCCCACCTCGTACTCCAACTTCGGTGCCTTGCGCTTGGGTGCAGCTTTGCCGTCGCCCTTTGCAGACAAGAACGTTTCGACTTCGCGGCGCGACAGCGGCGTGGGCTTCTGGCCCTTG